>CAMODY010000012.1 GCA_946611595.1 uncultured Clostridia bacterium
TATCACCGCACTCGTCTTCGGTGGTATGCCATTCGGCGGTGGACGTCATGCAAGGATCAGCAATGCGATCATCGGATCATTGACCTACGTTATGCTTTCGAACGGCATGCAGCTTGCGGGCATTCCGTATAACTATATCGATCTTGTAAACGGTATCGTGTTCCTGATCGTTGTTTACCTTAGCTTTCCAAAGAGCAAAGATAAATTGCTTCCTTAATGGATAGAGAAATTGAAAATAAAAACAGGAGGAGAATCATGAAAAAAGTGAAGAGAACATTAGCGATAATGCTTGCAGTCATTATGGCAATCGGACTGCTGACAGCATGTGGTTCCGGTGGTGGAGCATCCGGCTCCGGAGCAGCTTCCGGCGGCGGATCCAGCAGTGGCAAGACCAAGATCGGTATTATGTACTTTACCTGGACGAGCCGTATTGCAACATCCCTTTGGGATTATTGTACCAATTATCTTGCAGATGAGTTTAATGTTGAGTTTACACAGTACACCTGCGGCTTTGATAACAACAGTTGTATCTCAACCGTTGAGAATATGATCACAGCCGGAGAAGATGGTTTGATCCTTCTGGTATCTTCCGGTATTACAGAGATCGATAAAATCTGTGCAGAAGCAGATGTACCGTTTGCACTGGTAACAGGTAAACCGACCATTGCAGAAGAAGAACTTCTTTATAAAAATGCCAGCGAGCAGTTTGTTCTCTGTATGCATCCGGAAACTGATGCAGGTGTTGCAGGTGCACATGAGGCACAGGTAATGCTGGATCAGGGTTATACAAAATGCGCAGTTGTTTCCACTCCGACCGGTATGATCGAAGCCGGTGATATGGAAGATGCAGGCTTTATCGAAGCATTCAAAGCAGGCGGTGGAACGATCGTTGATGAGAAGAGAGAAATCCCTGGCGACGCAATGATCACGGCAGCAGATACCGTTCTTGCAACCCACGGAGATGAGATCGATTTCCTGTATGGACTGCTTGATATCCTTCAGTCCATCGTAACTGATCCGAAATATGCAGATAAGGGCATCAAGGTCGTCTCCAACGAGCTTCCGGCTGATGGCGGCGTATCCCTCTTTGAAAGCGGCGTTCTGGCATTCTGCCATGAGAAGATCCCACAGCAGGCAGGATTTGCATTAGTTTCCATTCTGAACTATCTGAATGGCGATAAATATCCGGATGATCCGGGATACAAGAGTGTAGAGCAGCCGTATACCGATATTTACAATGCTGAGGATTGCCAGTTGTTCTTAGACATTACAAACGGACAGAATGGAAATGATCCGGCATGGAATATTGAAGAGTTAAAGAGCCTGCTCATTTCTGAAAATCCGAATGCAACTTATGCAGATCTGCTTGAGCTTGCACAGTCCTGCCAGATTGATGATATCTGCGCAAGACACGGAATCCAAAGATAAAAGATAAACAGAAACAGATAGCACGATAAATCAGTTCAAACGAATGCCCCGTCCGAAGCAGCGGGCGGGGCAGGGAGAAAAATATGGACAAGGTTAAAAAAATATTAATTAATATTGCAGGCACGCTGGCGTTCCCGGTGATTGTGTTCGTTGTGTTCTATGCGGTAACACATATCTTTAACACGCCTTCTGTATTTAGTTTTAACCTGGTTCCAAACGTGCTGCAGAATATCGGCGTCGGTGTTTTGATCGCACTTGGTATGAGCGTTAATATGGCAACTTTCCGAATTGACCTGAGTGCCGGTGCTGTAACCACACTGACTGCCATTGTTGTTGGTTCCCTTGCTGTCGACCATGGCTGGCCGGGCTGGCTGTTTATGATCGTCTGCATGGTATTTGGAGTGATCTGTTCCACTTTTAACGGTGCGGTTTATGCCTTCTTAAAACTGCCGTCCATGATCGTATCTTTGGGCGTTACGATGATCTTAGAGTCCATTACGGTCCTTTACAGAGGCGGTGCAGGTATCGTAATTCTGCGCGGACCGATCAGAGAGTTCGGTGGTGCTCCGACGATCTTCATTATCCTGATCGTGGCAATGCTGGTGTTCCATGTGGTTATGGAATATACTGGTTTCGGTTTCGACCAGAAAGCCTTTGCCGGGAACAAGAAGATTGCAGTAGAAAACGGAAAGAAAGAGCGAAAGAACGTCATTATCTCCTACGCATTCAGCGGCATCTTTTTCGGACTTGCAGCCCTTCCGTATATCAATTACTTTGGAAGTGTTGATGCGGCAAGTAATATGTCGTCTGCATCCGTTATGTTTGATGCCATGCTCCCGGTATTGATCGGATCGTTCATTGCAAGATTTTCCAATCAGGTCATCGCCATCGTGGTAGCAGTCTTTTCCATGAAGATGATGAGTTATGGACTGATCTGCTGCGGATTTAACAACACGATGCAGAACGTTGTATCCGGTATCATGATCATATGTCTGGTATTTATCTCCGCCCGCATTGCGGCAGGAGAGCATAAGAGAGGTGTTAAAGCACGTGTTCTGATGCTGAATGAGAAGCGGCAGAAAGCATCTTTTATCAACTAAAAATTGTTATTCAAAATAAAAATAGAAAAAGCATCTTTCGGGCATCCAAAATGGATGCCCTTTTTTTGTTCAAATGGCTGAAGCGGGAAAAACAAGTGGCTGTTACAATTTATACTTGTAAAAGGGAAACATAGGAATTCAGGATGTAAGGAGAGATAGACCATGCTTACAGAGTCCATGTTAAAGTGTTTTATGGCAGTCGCAGAAACACTGAATTTTACAAAAGCAGCAGAGGGGCTGTATCTGACCCAGCAGGCAGTCAGCCGGAATGTTTCCGCGCTTGAGACAGAATTGGATATGAAACTGCTTTCAAGAGATACGCATTCTGTAAAGCTTACCCCTTGTGGTGAGATCTATTATCAGAATGTCCGCAGACTGATGAATGAATATATTCAGATTGTCGGAGAGCTTAGAAGCCAGTTTAATGAGAGTAAAGCGATGCTGAATGTCGGTATTGTAGATTCACCTGACTTTTACCGCTTCCAGGGTGCATTCCATGATTACCAGAAACTGCAGCCGGACAAGTTTGCTCTTAAGGTTATCCTGGATCCACCGGACAAACTCCAGGAAAAACTTCTGGATGGAGAACTCGATGCGATCGTGACAATGGACTGCTTCATCACAGAGCACTCAAAAATGGAGTATAAAAGTCTTGAGCAGACGATTATGAAGCTTTGCGTGTCAGAGAACAACCGTCTCTACGAAAAAGGGAAAGACTGGAAACATTATGCGAAAGAACCATTGATCCTGCAAAAAGATGCGGGAAAAAATATCTATGACACGGATAACTTTATGCATGCGATGGTAGACAATCTGAATCTGAAGCCATCTGCGATCATTCTTATGAGTGACATGAGCAAGCTGGAAAAACTTGTGGAAGAGGGAAGAGGCGTAATGCTCTGTCTGGAGGAAAATCCATTTTTTATTGATGAGTCGATCGAAATGCTGGATATCCTGGACACGCCTGTAAATTATGTTCTGGCCAGACAGAAAGATACGGATGCTGAATCTTTACTAAAGACAAAGAAATTATATCAATATTTAAGCCAGTGGAGACCCACTGACTTAAACGAAAAAGAAAATTAATCATTTTTAAAGCAGGCGGCACAGAAACTGTGCCGCTTTTTCTTACTCACTGAAATGTTCAAATACTGCTGCGAAAGGTGAAGTTGCTTCTTTGCGGATGTCATAGAAGAGCTCGCCTTTTTCTTCACATTCCTGGTATTTCTTGAAAGCGGCCTTGCTTTCTTTTTCTCTGCCTTCCCGTTTATAGATCAGTGCGAGGTTGTAATATGCGTTTGCGTGCATCAAAGGAAGCATCGGATTAAAGCCTTCCGGGATAAGAGTAGAAGCATCTTTAAAAACGATGATTGCTTTTTCGGTATTTCCGGTCTGATACAAAGAAACACCCAGATTAATGAAGGTCTTTAATGCTGTGATCGTTTTGGGACTTCTTTTTACCACTTCGTTATAAGCTTCGATGGCACCGACATCATCGTGGCTGTCGGAAAGAATGCAGCCTTTTGTATACCAGCCATCCTGATAATCCGGATCGATCGCAATTGCGGCAGCAGCCTCTGCTAAAGCGTCGTTCAGGCGGCCTTCTTTGTGGTAGAGAACTGCCAGGTTGCAGTGGAGCTCAGCGCTGTCCGGTCTTAAACTGACAGCTTTTCCATATGCTTCTTCAGACATTTTATAGAACTTGGCTGCCTCTTCTTTGTCGACCGTTGTAAAAGCAATACGGCTGGTCACATTTCCTAAGTTGCACATGGCATCAATACAGCCGGGATCGTACTTGATCGCATTCTGATAGGATTCGATCGCCTGTAAATGCGCGTCCTTGCGGTTCATAAAGCGAATGCTCATGCCGCGGTTCAGCCACATATCCGGATCTTCCGGATTGATCTCGAGTGCTTTTTCGTAGCAAGGGCAGGCAAGATGAGGCTTACCGGTATTTCTTAAGGCAATCCCTTTATAACCCCAGAGTTTCGCGTTGTTTGGATCTTCCTCAAGTGCTTTTTCAATTAAAGGAAGCGCTTCTTCGTATTTTCTTTCTTTTAATAATTCATAAATACTCATAATCGATTCTCCTGCTTATCTGGCGGCGCAAATACTTCGCCTAATTCCCTTATTTTCAATGTAACTATAACAAGCCCGAATAGGAAAAGGAAACAAATGAAATGCCAGCTTGACACAACGAATCCTTGTTGCTGAAACGTCTACATTATTGTTTCCTTTTTCACTTGCCCATACCTAAAATGATAATTGTAGAAGCAGACGTTTATCTGAAATCTTTGAATGGAGAAGAATATGAAAGTTTTAGGATTAGTAATTGGAAGAAGAAATGAAACCGGTGAATATATTGCAAAGACTGCGCTCCTCGGTGCGCAGGAGGCAGGCTGTGAAGTTGAGCTGATCAACTTAAGACAACTTACGATCAAACCTTGTATTGAATGCAATCAGTGTCAGGATCCTCCTCTGGCATATAATGGACAGTGCACGATGAAGGACGATTTCCAATGGCTCGATGATAAGATCCTGGACAGCGATGGAATTATCATCGTACTTCCGTCATATGAAAAAACGATTCCTTCTGACTTTAAGGCTTTGATGGATAGGACTGGACCAAACCATGATATTACGATCCGTGAAGTTTTTGCCAAGAGAAGAAAAGAAGAAAACATTCAGGACGGAAGAAGCATTGACGAAAGATCCTTTAAACGCCGTCCGGTTGCATTTATCGGACATGGCGGAAGCGACTGGTGCAGTTTAAACTTGCCGCTTCAAAAACTCTGGGCTATCCCAATGGGCTTTCATATCGTAGATGAAAAATACTATAAATGGAACGTTATGCTCCGCACAGAAGATGACAAACTGGCGGAAATCAGAGCGTGTGGAAAGCATGTAGGAGAATGTGTCATGAATGGAACTGCAGAATATGTGGGTCCGAAAGGCATCTGCCCATGCTGTCACGCAGAAGAATTCAAGATCAATGATCTTGCAACAGGTGCTATCGAATGTCTTATCTGCGGTATGCCGGGCAAGTTGGAAAGTGATGGGAAAGGTGGACTGACTCCGGTCTTTAACGAAGAGGATAAGAAACATTCTCTGATTACAGATGAAGGACGTCTGCAGCACTTAAAGGATATGCTGGCAACCGGCATGAAACTTCGTAATCTTGACAGAACGGAAATGGATGCAAGAAATGAAGCAATGAAGAGCGTGCTGGTTCCGAGCAAACCGGAAAAATAAAGGAGAAACTATCATGGCAAATCTTGTTTGTGATATTGCTGTAGTAGCTGCGGGACCTGCAGGGCTTGCAGCGGCGATCGCAGCAGCGGAAAATGAAAAGAAAGTCATCATTTTTGAAAAGGCAGCTGTTACCGGCGGAACAGCCAATATGGGTATAGGGCCTTTCGCAGTCGAAAGCCATTTCCAAAAAGATATGATGGAAAGCCTGACGGTGGAGAAAGCCTTTGAAGATTATATGCGTGAGACAAGGTGGCATGTAGATGCAAGGCTCGTAAAAAACTATTTCGAAAAGTCCGGAGATACGATTTCCTGGCTTGAAGACATGGGTGTAAAGTTTGCTGGGGCCAATAAGTATTTCCCGGGCTCCCACAGGACCTGGCATATGGTCCTTCCGGAAGACGGCAGTGTTCCGGGACCTAGAAGTGCAGGAACGATGTGTAAGCGCATGACAGAGCGGGCAAAAGAACTCGGAGTAGAGATTCGCACGGAGACACCGGTGAAAAAAATCCTGAAAGAAGATGGAAAAATTACAGGTGTTCTTGCTGTTGATAAAAGCGGAGAAGAGATTATCTGCAATGCAAAGGCAGTGGTCATTGCGACTGGAGGCTTCGGCAACAATGTGGAGATGATCAAGGAAAACACCGGCTATACTTATGGAACGGATATCTTTAATTTCCGCATTCCGGGAGTAGACGGGGATGGTCTTCGTATGGCCTGGGAGGTTGGTGCCGGCAAAGGCCGTATGAGTATGGAAAAAATTGTTCATCTGGTAGCAGGGGTTAAGAATGACATGTTTCTTCCGCTCAGTAATATCTTTTATCAGCCGAACCTGGTTGTAAACCTGGAAGGACATCGCGTTATGAACGAGGAACTTTTAGAACATACGTCTTATGCTTCCAATGTGACCGATATCCAGAAAGACCGCAGGATTTATTCCATTCTGGATAAACGTATCATTGGAGCATATAAGAGGAACGGCGTAGATGTTCCAAATGATATGACAAAGATGTTCGGCGATATCGTAGCATATTTCGAGGAGATGATGCCGAAGGCCGCAGAAGCAGCTCCGGAAAGCATGATCATTGCAGATTCTATCGAGGAACTTGCTGAAAAAATCGGTTGTCCTTACGAAGAATTGAAAGCGACGCTGGATGAATACAATGATCTATGCGAGGACAACTGGGACTCTGTATTTGGAAAAGACCGGAAATTCCTGCGTCCAATCAGTACCGCGCCATTTTATGCAGCGGCAATCTCAATCGGAGCTTATGGCTCGCTTGGAGGCATCCTGATCGACTCCGACCTGCGTGTCCTGACAGAGGAGCATATTCCGATTCCGGGGCTTTATGGAGCAGGCAGTGATGTGAACGATATTTATGACGGCTCATATGTCTTTACCTTCCCGGGAAATACCATGGGCTTTGCCTTAAATACCGGTCGCATGGCAGGGGAGAATGCTGCAGCGTTTATTGATGGATAAGTTCAAATAATCTCTCTCGAATTTAGTTTTTCCGCCGCGTTTTTACTGTGAAAAATACAGAAAATGCGGCGGAAAAAATTTTCTTAAAGAAGTTGAAATTCACTATTTACAAAGAAAAAACAAGGTGATATAATGTCACAAGTCGCGTGACATGCGCCACTTTTTTGCGGGTGTAGTTCAATGGTAGAACACCAGCCTTCCAAGCTGGATACGTGGGTTCGATTCCCATCACCCGCTTTTAGTTTCCTCAAGGGGACTAGGCACAAGTGTGTCTGTAGCTCAGCTGGATAGAGCAACGGCCTTCTAAGCCGTGGGTCGGGGGTTCGAATCCCTTCAGGCACGTTCGACCGGCAGGGTCAGATATACTCATATGGTGGGTGTGGCGCAGTTGGCTAGCGCGCCAGATTGTGGCTCTGGAGGCCGTGGGTTCGAGTCCCATCACCCACCCTCAAAAAGGGCAGCACCTTACCAGATAGACTTGATACAGGGCTATCGCCAAGCGGTAAGGCACAGGACTTTGACTCCTGCATTCGCAAGTTCGAATCTTGCTAGCCCTGCTTCTCTTAATAAGAGAACTTGATAATTAAATACGGGCGTGTAGCTCAGGTGGTAGAGCACTTGACTTTTAATCAAGTTGTCCGGGGTTCGAATCCCCGCACGCTCACGAAAAAGACCGTAGATCATTGATCCACGGTCTTTTTTATGCGTAATTATGTATTCTTTATTCTATTTTAATAGAAAGTTCAGCGACAAATTCATTTGTGTCCCGCGTATGGAAAGGACCTACCGCAATTTCGACAAACATTCCGGTGAGAGGTTTATAACGGTGATACTTTAAATAATCTCGGACGATTTTATAGGATGGGGCACAGTCTCCGTAAAACGGTCCTTTATAGCACATAGAAATATACATTCCGGCCGGCCGTGTGAAAAGTCGATTGGAATCACATGGCTCCGAGAGCTTTGAAAGATTGTACTGAAAAACCGGCAGAGGAGTGCTGAAGGGATCTTCGGAATAATAACCGTGAAAATGTCTTTGGATATCGAAACCGTTTTCTGCAGCATAGTGATCCTGGTCAGATGAGCAAAGAACATCACTTACGACAGGATTGCTGTTATCAAAAGGAAGCCTTAAAAAGTATTCCTCTTCGCGGTAAGTGATCTGAGGGGTATCCAGCGGTTTGTTCACCAGTGCTTTTAGCTGATCATAACCTCTGGCAGTGCGCTCTTTGCGGATTCTGAGCTGAGCCTGCTTTTCTTCATTTCTGATATTACTGGTCTCAAGTATCTCGAAATATCTCTCAAGCGTATGACAGAGGAGAAAATCTTTAACTTCATGTAAAGAAAAACCGATCTTGGTAAGATGTGCGATCAGCATAAAGGTATAGTAATCGTGTGGGGTATAACTGCGGTAACCGTTGTTGGGATCGGTTAATGGCATCAAAAGACCCTGCTTTTCATAATGGTACAGAGTCTCTCTTGTTGTATTGCACAACTTAATAAATTCTCCGATCGAGAAAAGCTGATCGTCCTTATCTGTTAGCATATTATCCTCCAAATTTGGGCTTGACTTTAGTCTTACCCAAAAGTTTACGATGAACTCAAGAAACCTACCTAAAGATGTTAAAAACATTATAGTTTTCGGACTTGTTACTGTCAAATTTCATATCAATGGAGGGTGACTATGAGTAAGATTTTTATGGAACAGGCAAGGAGCATCGAAGTCTTCGATGAGTGTGACATCCTTGTCGTAGGAGGAGGCGCCGCAGGACATTCTGCTGCTATTGCTGCTGCAAGAGCAGGTGCAAAGAATATTGTACTTTTAGAGCGCTATGGATACATGGGAGGTGATGTAACCGGAGGCTACGTCATCATGGTGCCGAATTTGACATGGAGAACAGGTTCCTATGTAAGAGGTCTTCAGGAAGAGTGGTTTACCAGACTTTCCAAGATCCCGGGAGCTGTTCTTGGGGCGAGCGGAGATGAAGTTGGAAGTGAAGACCCGGAACTGATCCACAAATGGGAGCCGATCTGGGATGCGGTAAGCCGTGTTGAAGAAGTGCCAAAGCGCGTAGTACGTTCTGTCTACTTTGAGCCAAATCAGCTTAAGATCGAGCTGGATAAGATGCTCTTAGAAGAAAAAGAAAACATCCGTGTGTACTGCCATACCTGGGCTGCCTCACCGATTGTAGAGGATGATGTCGTGAAAGGCGTTATCTTTGAAAGCAAGGAAGGCAGAAAAGCGATCCTTGCAAAAGTCGTGATCGATGCCACCGGTGACGGAGATCTCTTTGCACAGACCAAGGCAGCCTTTGCAACAGATTCGGATCCAGAGACACGTTCCACCAATACGGCGATGGTTTTTCGCGTAACAAACGTAGATTATGAAGCCTTTTTCAGAAACAACCAGAAAGATCCGTCTGCCTTCGGTAAGATCGTAGGAGGCCTGAGGGGAATTTTAGGCCATCTGATCATGCCACTTCCGACACAGGATCCTAATATGGTCTGGTTCAATAACTGGTTGGGACCAATGGACTGCACGAAGATAAAAGACCTTACATCAACTGAGATGCAGGTTCGTGATAAGATCCGCGACATTATTGATTTTATGCGTCAGAATGCTGTCGGATTTAAGGATGCAGAACTTTATGACATTGCACCGCAGCTTGGAGCAAGGTGCAGCCGTCGTCTCCAGGGTGAATACGTGATGACGACTTCAGATTTTGCATTCCACAAAGAATATGACGATGTTATTGCTTGGCACAGCACAATCTGCAGAGTTAATGATTCAGCGCCGATTGAAATCCCTTATCGTGCGATTCTTCCGAAAGGTGTAGAAAACCTCCTTTGCCCGGGACGTCATATTTCTTCTGACAATATCGCAATCGACTGGCTGAACCTTATCCCGCAGTGTGTCGGAACAGGACAGGCAGCAGGTGTTGCAGCTGCAGTCGCAGTTACAGATAACACGACAGTTCATGATGTTCATATTGCAAGGGTGCAGGATATCTTAGTGGAGCAGGATGTCCCGCTTCCGAGACGTACGGATGTTGATCCGCTTCTGACAGAACTGTGCGAAGAACATAAATACGGACTGTATACAAAGCTTGCCAAAATGGCAGCGGAGCAGCCTGAAGAGTTTAAAAAATACAGACAGCCGTAATAAGCAAACAGTAAATTGAGAGGAGGGAGAAGTTAATGAAAGTAATCAGAGCAATCAGCCGATTTTTCGTCTGGTTGACGATGGTCTTCATAGCCGCACTGATGCTCATGATGGTTGCAGAAGTTGTGCTCAGGACGTTCTTTAATACATCAATCCTGGGTGCGACCGAGTGGGCAGCGCTCTTACTTTTATTTGACCTGACTGCTATGGGCGCGGCTGTTTTGTCTAATCGAATGATCAAAGTCAATATGGTAACCACACGTCTTCCGAAGAAGGCACAGGTTATCTTAGATATCATTCTTTTATTCCTGTGTTTTGTAGCGGTCGGATATACCGCGTGGAGACAATTCGCTTATTCGATGACCAGTATGCAGAACGGAGTCCGTTATACAACGATCGGTCTTCCGCAGTGGCCATTCATCGCACTGTTTGCATTATCTTATGGAGTCGGTGCGATCACCGCACTCTGCGTCATGATCCGAAAGATTGCGAATGCAGCAAAAGGAAATTGGCTCAGAGAGGCTGAACTTGAAGATATGGATCCGGTCTTTGTATTTGGTAAGAATATCCCGCCACGCATCAAAATGCTGATGGAAGGCAAAGATCCAAAGGATGGAGAAAATATATCTCAGCCGCAGCCTGCAGAGGGGCCAGAGGTCACAGCAGAAAATATAACAGAAACAGAAGATCAAGCAGATGACGGGAAAGGAGGCACCGCATGAGACCGGAACTAATAGGACTGATAGGTCTGATCGTATTACTGATCTTACTCGCGCTTAAAATGTGGGTTGGTGCCGCCATGCTGGTCGTCAGCATTGTAGGTATCATCATTCTAAAGGGTATGGGCGTTGCCGAAACGGTAGCGGGTAACTCAGCCTTTAACAATCTGAATTCGTATACCTTTACCGTCATACCAATGTTTACTTTGATGGGAATGGTCATAGCCGAATCGACTATGGGGCAGGATCTATATGCCGCGGCGTATGCCTTTGTAGGCCGCTTCAGGGGTGGACTTGCAAGCGCAACTGTTGTTGCCTGTGGCGTTTTAGGCGCGATTACAGGTTCTACTCATATTGCCACCATGGTCATGGCAAAAGTTGCTGTTCCTGAAATGAAGAAGAACAATTATGATGAGACATTTGCTTTAGGTTCGGTCGCAGCCGGAGCTCCGCTTGCGATCCTGATTCCGCCAAGCATCGGCTTCATCATTTTCGGTATCCTGACAGAAAACTCAATTGGAAAACTGTTCATGTCCGGATTTGGTGTCGGTATTGTCCAGATCATTCTTTACATTATTTTGATCTGGGTCCTTTGTCTTATCAATCCAAAGCGTGGACCGAAAGGACCAAAAGTTGCCTTTAAGCAGATGATGAAGACCCTTTTAAAGGTCATCCCGATCCTGCTCCTTATGGCTCTTGTTCTTGGCGGAATCTATGGAGGTTTCTTTACCACGACAGAAGCCGGCGCGATTGGTGCCTTTGGTTCGATCGTAATCGCTTTCGCATTCCGTCAGATCACAGTTAAGAAACTTGCAAGAGCCCTGAAAGATACTGCTGTAATGTGCGGCATGGTATTTTTCCTGGTTGCATCGACATACATTTTTGTATCCTTCATGAGCCTTAGCCGTGTTCCGATGTTCCTTGCAAACTTTATTGCAGGACTTACGGTTCCAAACTGGGTCATCGCAGCAGCATTGATCGTTCTTTACTTCATTCTTGGTATGTTCCTTCCGGATGTACCGATGATCGTATTGACGGTTCCGGTCCTTTATACGGCTTTGATGAGAAGAGGCTTCGATCCAATCTGGCTAGGCGCATTTGTAGTCAAACTGATGGCAGTCGGCGGAATCTCTCCACCGGTTGGAATGACAGTCTTTACCCTGGCAGGAACGATACAAAAGCCGGCAGGGCAGATCTTTAAAGGTGTACTGCCGTTCCTTGCTGTCGATATCATCATTTTGATCTTAATGATTGTTTTCCCGCAGATCGCAACCTTCATTCCGAGTCTGATGGGATCATAATTAATAGATAATAAATAAGGATAATATACAAGAGAAAAGAATAGGAGGAGAATATGAAACGAATAACAAAAAGTATTAGTTTAGTACTGGCCTTGCTATTGGTAGTTGCAGCTCTTGCAGCCTGTGGCGGCTCAGGCGGCGGATCGGGTTCCGGTGCGGCAGCAGGAAGCGGAGGCGAGCAGCCAACCTATGTAGACACCGGAGAATACACTGGAGATCCGATGGAGATTGTCTTCAGCTTTGCATCCAGCGAATCTTTCTGCTCACTGTACACGGCAGTTGAGGAGAGAATCACAGCAAGAACAGGCGGAAAAGTAACCTTTGTTAATTATTTCGGCGGATCTCTTGCAAGCGCAACAGAATCCCTTGATGCATGCGGATCCGGTATGTGTGATATGGCAGATATCACCCTGACCAACTTCAAGGATCGTTTCCCGTATTCACAGCAGGTAAACGAGTATCCGTTCTTAGGATATAAGAGCCTTGCTATGGCAACAGATGTCATGAACCAGTTCATTCCGAACAATGAATACTGCATGGCGGAATTTGAAGCAGCAAATATCCATCCTGTATTCTTCGTAGGTGTATGGGGAACTTCTCTGGTAATGAGGGATAATGTGGATATCAAGGTTCCGCAGGATCTTAAAGGAAAGAAGATCATGGCAACAAGTGATATTGAGAATAACTTCATTTTAGCAGCAGGAGGAACTCCGGTTGCACAGCCTCCGACAGAGATGTATTCCTGCATGCAGAATGGTGTTATTGACGGTGTTATGATCGGACTGTATGTAACAAATATCTTTGGAGCACTTCAGCTTTCCAAGAGCGTATACATGCTTGAGAACAGTTTTACTACAGGCCTTCGTACTTTTGCAGTCAACAAAGATCTGTGGGAAAGCTTCACACCGGATCTTCAGGCAATCTTTGAGGATGAATTTAGCAATGAGACCTTCTGGACAGAAGCAAAGAAATTCTGGGATGAGCAGGATCAGTCACACTTAGATGACTGCGAAGAGTGGGGAATCCCGGTAACCTGGATCGAAGGTGATGATATGCAACCATGGAAAGATATGGCGAAACCGTTTGGAGATGAAAAACTCCAGGCACTGAAAGATGCCGGCAATGAGCATGTATTTGAAGTATTTAATCAGTTGAATGAAGCAATTGATAACTACGACGGAAGATTTAAATAAATGAATCGAGCAAGGCAGGGCACGGAATATGTGCCCTGCCTTTCAAAACATGAAAGTAATATTTCAAGCAAATATGAGAACGGAAATTTACACGGTTTTAGAGGAGATAAAACATGAGTGTTACAGATAGAATTCTGGATTTTGCAGAAAAATACAGCAAGTATGAAAACTTGCCGGAAAATGTGATTCATGAGATTAAAATGACACTTCTTGATGGCATCGGCAATGCACTTGCAGGAATCGCATCTGATAAAGGCAAAATCGGTGTTGCAATGGCGCATGAACTCGGCGGAAGAGAAGAGGCAACGTTGATCGGCGTGGGTGGAAAAGTTTCTGCAGCAGCCGCTGCCTTTGCAAATGCAGAGTTATTAAATGGACTGGATATGGATCCGATCCCGCATATTCCGCCAACGGTCGTACCGAGTATTCTGGCAGTTGCGGAAAAAGAAAAGATCAGTGGAAAAGAGCTTCTTGCTTCGCTTGCCGTTGGAGAAGAAATCGGCTGCAGACTGGTCGGAATCTTCGGCATGCAGATGATCATTTCTTATATGAAATATAATAAAACTCCGGATATTTTCAGCAACAGCAATGAAAGTATCATCGGAGCAGCAGTTGGAAATGCAGTCGCCATGGGACTTTCAAGAGCGCAGATCAATCAAGCACTTGCGATCGCTGCATACTACTGCACGCTTCCTGTCTGCCATGACTGGGAAAGCTCCATGCCGAAGTCTATGATCAAATATGCTCCTGTTGCATGGCTTGCACAAGGCGGGGTTGAGGCAGCAATGCTTGCAAGGCTTGGATATGAAGGAAATCCTACAACGCTCGATAATGAATTCGGATTCCCTGTTTACAATAACAACTCAAAAGAAATCTGGAACGAGGATCAGGTTGCAGGTGCGCTTGGTGAAAGATGGAATATCTTAAATTACATTTATAAACCGTATCCATGCTGTTCCTTTATCCATCCGATTTTAGACTGCTTCAATGCGCTGGTCGAAGAAGAAAAACTGACGCGCTTTGATATTGAAGATGTTCAGTGCTATACCGCACCATTTAATGCCCATCCTGATCAGTATGCGGTGGAGAATCAGATTGATGTACAGTTTAGTGCGCCGTATTGTTTTGCACTGGTTATCAATAATTATGGAAACGGCCCTGAATGGCAGTCCAAGAAGGCGCTGAATGATCCTGCAGTCCGCGAGTTTATGCAGAAGGTGCATATGAATATCGCACCGGAGTATGCGGAAAACAGAAAGAAAGATCCGAAGAGTTGGTATGGCAGAATCGAGGTTAAAGCAAAAGGACAGCTCTTTAAGAAAGAGACCATGTATCCAAAGGGTGCAAAGGTTGAAGGATATGCTTTCACAGATGAAGAGATGATCCAGCGCTTTAAAGAGATGGGTGCAACGATCCTTCCGGATGATAAACTTGATAAGGCAGCAGATTTGATCATGCATCTGGAAGATCTCGAGAGTCTGGATGAACTGTTTGCGGCAATCAGCTTATAGAAGGTGATGAGATGAACGAAAAATATGTAAGCCCGAAGGGAATCGACCTGTTTTGCGACAGTATCGTAAATACAAAGTTTGAAGATTTAAGCGAAGATAATATTCGCATCTTTAAAGACCGACTTTTAGATATGGTTGGCTGTATCTTTGGCGGAGCAATCGTAGAGGAAAATGATTTCCTCGAAGAACGCTACAAAGACTGGGGCGGAAAGGAAGAGGCAGCGGTATTTGCTTCCGATGGCTTGAAACTTCCTCTCCCGAATGCGGCAATGCTGAACGCGATCAAAGCCAGATCCAATGACTATGGCAATATGCTTTTCAAGGTCTTAGGGGATGCTATGCCGTCTCATATGGGAGAAACTGTGATACCGATGGGTCTTACCTTAGCAGACCATTTCGGAGTCAGTGGTAAGGAACTGATCACAAATGATGTGGCTGGTGAGAACATTGCGGGAAGGCTTCTTTATTCCCTTCCTGTCAGATGGCCTGTCGATATGCTCTTAGTATCTAGTGCGGCAGCTGCTGTTGCGGGAAGATATTACAAACTGGATGCAGCGCAAATGAAAGCCGCCCTTAGTTTTGCTGCAACAAACTGCACGGATCCTGCGAATTCCTATTTTGATTACTCTCAGGAAGTCTATTTGCATAATGGCGTCAGTGCCCGTGCTGGTATCATGTGTGCAGAATATGCCAAAGGTGGATGGAAAGGTCTGGAAGATCCTTATTACGGAAACGGCGGTTTGATCGCGCAGAGAGTTAAGGAAGGAAACTATCCGGAAAATTATGAGAAGATCTTTGAGGATCTCGGAAAAGTTTATTATACCGAGTGCGCGTTCAAAATCAGTCCTGGTGGTATTCCGATGACGGCGGCTGCATTTGCCGGAAGAAAGGTACATCAGATGCTGCTTGATAAATATGGTAAAGTAGAAACGGAAAATATTAAAGCCGTACATTTCTATGGGGCAAAGAATATTTATCACGGATACTATTCCAATCCGTTTGTACTCCGGAATCATCTGAATGCGCTATTCGCATACCGTTTTGCCGTTACCTGCAGTGCGCTTTACGGAAAAGTCTCGGTTGCGACTGTCCAGACCTCCGCAATCCGGGAAGATAAGGAGCTTGTTCGTCTGGCAGAAGAAGCGACCATGGACGTCTATGATCCGGAAGGAGGAATCCCGACTGTAAAGGTTGTTCTTGAGATGAAGGACGGTTCTACGATCGAAGCGGAAGAGAATTTCATGATCATGGAACGCTATCCGGAAAGAGAGGAACTGATCGAGAAATTCATGGATCAGTTTAATGCCTACGGAAAACTTCCGAAAGCAAATGCGGATAAGATCATTGAAATGGCATTTAAGATTGATGATGTAAAAGACATGAGAGAATTTACGCAGTTGCTTTATAGCAAATGATTCTTCTTTTCTCTTGCACAATTGCTTTGAGACGGTCCGGCAGGAATTGCCCGGGACCGTCTCTTTTGCAAATCAGGTATCAAGTAAATCGGCACTTGATGAATCCTCAAAACGGTCTTGACAAAACGTATAAAAAGAATGATAATACGCCACGTAAAGGCAATGGTGTCTTGGAGAAGAATTTGTTCTCATCGGCTCCGTTGCCTTTTCTGATTAGAGACACCGGCGGAACGGTGAGAAGACAGGAAGGAAGATTATGGAAAAAGTAACAGAGATTTTCGGCAGTATGGTATTTGACGACCTGACGATGAAGGCTAATCTTTCCTCGGATACGTACATCAAACTCAAAAAGACAATTGATGAAGGCGCCCCATTAGATCTTTCTGTAGCAAACGTAGTTGCAGAAGCCATGAAAGACTGGGCAATCGAAAAAGGCGCAACCCATTTCACTCACTGGTTCCAGCCGCTTACCGGCGTTACCGCGGAAAAGCATGACAGCTTTATTTCACCATCTAATGACGGAAGAGTTGTGATGGAATTTTCCGGTAAAGAGCTGATCAAGGGTGAGCCTGATGCATCCTCATTTCCTTCGGGAGGAATCCGAGCAACCTTTGAGGCAAGAGGATATACTGCATGGGATCCTACGTCTTACGCGTTTGTAAAAGGAAAAACTCTTTACATTCCGACAGCCTTCTGCTCCTATAGCGGTGAGGCATTAGATAAGAAAACTCCGCTTCTTCGTTCTATGGAAGCGCTCAATAAGCAGGCCTTACGTATCTTAAGACTGTTTGGTAACGAAGATGCCAAAGCAGTCCGGACTTCCGTTGGTGCCGAGCAGGAATATTTCCTTGTAGACAAAGACCTTTATGCAGCAAGAAAGGATCTGGTCTTTACGGGACGCACCCTCTTTGGCGCGATGCCGCCGAAGGGTCAGGAGATGGATGATCATTATTTCGGTGCGATCAACTCCCGCGTAGCTGCATACATGGAAGACTTAGATACAGAGCTTTGGAAACTTGGAATCTTTTCCAAGACCAAACATAATGAAGTGGCTCCGGCACAGCATGAGCTTGCACCAATCTATACCTCTACAAACCTTGCTACAGATCAGAACCAGCTGACGATGGATGTGATGCAGAAAGTGGCGGAAAAGCACGATCTCGTCTGCCTGCTGCATGAAAAACCATATGCAGGCGTAAATGGAAGCGGCAAGCATAACAACTGGTCGATTAGTACAGATACAGGAGTGAACCTTTTATCTCCTGGAGATACGCCTTATGAAAACGCACAGTTTTTGATCTTCCTCTGTGCGGTCATCAAAGCAGTGGATGATTATCAGGATCTCCTCCGTATTGCGGTTGCCACAGCAGGAAACGACAACCGACTTGGTGCAAATGAAGCTCCTCCGGCAGTTGTTTCCATGTTCTTAGGAGATGAGCTGACGGCAATCATGGATGCGATCATCGAAGAACGTCCATACAGTGCATCTGAAAAACAGACCATGAAGCTCGGGGTAGATGTTCTTCCGAAATTTGCCAAGGATAATACAGACCGTAACAGAACCTCTCCGTTTGCGTTTACCGGAAATAAATTTGAGTTCCGTATGCTAGGCTCTGCAAATAGTATCGCATGCACCAATATTATGCTGAACTCTGCTGTTGCAGAATCCTTAAGGATTTATGCGGACCGTCTTGAAGGTGCAGAGGATTTCGAAGCAGCCCTGCATGACCTGATCAAGAAAACGTTTAGCGAGCACCGCCGCATCATCTTTAATGGAAACGGATATGATGATGAATGGATCAAAGAAGCAGAAAGCAGAGGACTGTTAAATTACAGAACCACACCGGATGCACTTCCGCACCTGCTCGATGAAAAGAACGTTACGATGCTGACAAATCTCGGCGTATACAGCGAGGTGGAACTGAGATCCCGCTGCGAGATCCTGCTTGAAAACTATTACAAGACGATGCTGATCGAAGCGCGGACCATGACGGATATGGTCGATAAGCAGATCCTGCCGGCAGTCGAAAGTTATCTTGGAGATCTGGCAGCAACAGCGAATGCAAAACGTCAGTTCAATCCGGATCTTAAGCTGAGTCATGAAAACAGACTGATCACAAAACTTTCCGAGTGTGCGGATATGATCGATCAGAGAAACTTAGAACTTCAGGAAGTTACGAAAAAAGCGGAAAGTATTGCGGATGCCGTGGAAGGTTCCTGCTATATCCGTGACAACATTCTTGATAAGATGGCTGCGCTGCGTGAAGTTTGCGATGAAGCAGAGACCATGACGGCAGAGGAGTACTGGCCGATCCCGAATTACGGCTATCTGCTCTTCCTGGTATAAGCTTATGGATAAAAAGGAATTATTTGCAATATTTACTGAATAATAAGTACGGGCAGGGGAATGTCTCCTGCCCGGATTTTTGCATTAAAACAAGGGAAAGAACCTTGAAAGATTTGCTTCATGCAGTTAGAATATTAAGGACTTTTTTGTAAGCATTATCCAGCTGAAATTGAAAGGAAATACAGATGTACGAAAAATATGAATCACCTTTATCTCAAAGATATGCTTCGGAAGCAATGCTGAAGCTCTTCTCTCATGAAACACGCATCAAAACATGGAGAGCGCTCTGGATCGAACTGGCTCAGGCAGAGCATGACTTAGGACTTCCGATCACACAGGAGCAGGTTGATGAACTTATCGCTCATAAAGATGAGATCGACTTTGAATGTGCGGCAAAAAGGGAAAAAGAAGTGCGTCATGACGTTATGGCGCATGTGTATACATATGGAAAAGTAGCACCATCTGCAGCCGGCATTATCCACTTAGGTGCAACCAGCTGCTATGTAACCGATAATGCAGATCTGATCCTTTACAGAGAAGCGCTTTGTGATATCCGCGAAAAACTCCGCAGTGCGATCCGTCTTGCTGCAGAGTTCGCAGACAAATATAAAGCAGTTCCGACCTTAGGCTATACCCATTATCAGCCGGCACAGCTTGTAACAGTCGGAAAGAGAGCATCTCTTTGGATCCGCGATCTTGTAAGCGACTTAGAAGATATCGATCATGTGATCGAAACGATCAAATTCTTAGGATGCCGCGGCACGACAGGAACGGAAGCAAGCTTCATGGAACTGTTTGAAGGCGACACGAAAAAGATCGATGAGATGAATCGAAAGATCGCAGATGCGTTTGATTTTGACGAGATCTACGAAGTGAACGGACAGACATATCCGAGAAAAGAAGACAGCCGTATCATCAATGTTTTAAGCTTACTTGCACAGAGTGCATCTAAGATCGCAACGGATATCCGTCTTCTTCAGCATGATGGCCAGATCGAAGAGCCGTTCGAAGAAAGCCAGATCGGATCTTCTGCAATGGCTTATAAGAGAAACCCGATGCGTTCCGAGCGTATCTGCTCCTTAGCCCGTTATCTGATCGCCGATGCATTCAATGCACATATGACAGCTCAGACACAGTGGCTTGAGAGAACCTTAGATGATTCTGCAAACAAGAGAATTTCCATGCCGGAAGCATTCCTTTGTGCAGATGCAATTTTGAAACTCTTAAACAATGTCTTTAACGGACTTCGCGTAAATGAGAAAGTGATTGAAAAAGCAGTCGCTGAATTCCTGCCGTTTAACGCAACGGAAAATATTATGATGGAAGCCGTAAAGAGAGGCGGAGACCGCCAGCAGCTGCATGAGATCATCCGTACATGCTCCATGGATGCGGTTGCAAAGAAAAAGAACGGCGAGCCGTATGATCTCTTAAAAGACTTAGCTTCCCATCCGGAATTTAAGATGACAGAAGAAGAAATCCGCGCTGTATTAGATCCGGCGCAGTTCATCGGACGCTGCCCGGAGCAGGTAGAAAAGTATCTGGAAAAGATCAAGCCATACACCTTAGGGGCTGGTGTGGAAGCAGAAGAAATCAATGTGTGATTATAAGGGCAGGATAAAACTCCTGCCCTGCTTTTATAACTCAGTGGAGGATATCCTCCACTGAGTTATACGCTCCGCGAGGATGCAC
>CAMODY010000013.1 GCA_946611595.1 uncultured Clostridia bacterium
AGCCAGTCTCTTGCAAACTGCTTGTCAAAGGACGGCTGTCCATGACCCGGCTCATAGGTATCTGCCGGCCAGAAGCGGGAGCTGTCCGGAGTGAGCATCTCATCGCCTAAGATGATCTCGCCCTCTTCGTTCAGACCGAATTCAAACTTCGTATCTGCAATGATGATTCCTTTTTCAGCCGCATATTCAGCGCAGCGTTTGTAAAGGGCAATCGTCATGTCACGAAGCTTTGTTGCATACTCTTCGCCTTTGCCTGGGAACTCTCTTTCAAGGTGCTCAATGCTCTGCTCATAAGAGATGTTCTCATCATGATCTCCGATCTCTGCTTTTGTAGACGGAGTGTAGATCGGCTCAGGCAGTTTGTCAGATTCTTTCAGCCCTTCCGGAAGTTTGATTCCGCAGACCGTACCATTCTTTTCATAGCTTGCCCAGCCGCTTCCTGTGATATAGCCTCTTACGATACACTCAACCGGAAGCATCGTAAGCTTCTTGCACATCATGCTGTTGCCATCGAAACGCGGCTGACGGAAAAACTCCGGCATGTCATTGACATCTGTTGAGATCATGTGGTTCGGAACGATGTCTTCTGTCATATCAAACCAGAATTTTGACATCTGAGTCAGAACAGTTCCTTTTTTCGTGATCTCATTTTTTAAGATCACATCAAAGCAGCTGATCCTGTCTGTGGCAACCATGATCAGGCTGTCGCCGATATCATAGATCTCTCTGACTTTTCCTTCTTTTACCGGGGTGTATTCTTTCATAAATATTCTCTCTTTCTGTATAAACTATCGTGTTGGCAGTAATACTGAAAATCGGCTTGCTAAAAGGCCTGCAAACCAAGCATTTCAGCTGAATTTTCAAGTATTTTTCACTAGCTTAATAAGTATATTACAAATATTTTTTATAGTAAATATCTCTTTTGGTCGGTATAATAGTTATCAAATATTATTCAACAGGAGGATACAACAATGTTTTGTTCAAAGTGTGGTCAGCAGATTGATGATAACGCAAGATTTTGTCCATCTTGTGGCGCTCCAAACGTCGCCAACACAACTCAGGCTCAGCCGCAGCCGCAGAGACAGGAAGCTTACCGCCAGGCCCCAACACAGGCGGCATATCCACAGCAGGTTCAGCCGGCGCAGAATGCGTTTATGAACTTCCTGAATGGAACCAGCCCGATGAAGGCCCTTCCGGTGATTTCTCTGATCATGTTCTTTGTTTATGGAACTTACACTTTCATTAACATGCTGACGTTTTTCGGCAGTTTCAGGCTCCCGTTTATCAGTTTCGGAGCATGGTTTACTACGTTCCTGTCATTAGGTGCAACTGTAATGTTTGCAATCGCTTATTTCAAGAAGACGAAAAAAAGACTCTTCTTCCTGATCGGCCTTGCAATCCTTGCATTGTTATATACCATCGCCCTAATCAGCCCATTGTGGTTTAATATCGTATTTGGCTTTTTCATGCTCGGATGCCTGGGCTTGATCATCGTCTACTATCTGTTAGAAGGAAAAGTGATCAACGACAAGATCAAACTGTTCGCCGGCTTAGGCTTCATCTTCTTTAGTTTTATTAAAACATTGATATACAGCATTTATATTTATGACTTCCCGATGTTCTTCGTATATATGATCCCTTATGTCGCACTGGCACTTGGCTTCCTGTTCTACACTCCATATGTACGGAGAAAATAAGAAGTAAGAGTATTTGGAGGACAAGAAAAATGTATGATGTTGCAATTATCGGAACCGGACCTGCAGGTCTTTCTGCAGCCTTAACTTTAAAACTCCACAACAAGGAGATCCTTTGGTTTGGTTCGAAAGAACAAAGCGACAAAGTCGGAAAATCCGAAAAAATTGCAAACTATCCGGGCGTTGCAATGACCAGCGGAAAGGACCTTAACGACGCCTTCTTTAAACAGGCAGAAGAGATGGGCCTTGAGATCACGGATAAGATCGTAACGCTGATCTCAAACGCCGGAGATCATTATATGATCCTTGCAAACAACGAGGTGCATGAGGCAAAAACCGTCCTCTTCGCAACCGGCGTTGTACAGGCGAAAGGCTTTGAAAACGAAGAGGATTTTGTCGGAAGAGGCGTAAGCTACTGCGCAACCTGCGACGGCTTCCTGTATAAAGGTAAAACCGTAGCGGTCTATTCAAGCGCACAGAGAATGGAAGAAGACGTCCGCTATCTCGAAGAGACCTGCGGAAAAGTCTATGTGTTCAGAACCTATAAGACCGATAAAGTGGACAGTGAAAATACGGAAATTCTTCCAAAGCCGATCCGCAAGATCACGGGCGGAATGAAAGTAGAAAGCATTCAGCTTGCAGACGAGAGCGAGATTTCGGTAGACGGTGTGTTCTGCCTGCGCAGCGCGATCGCTCCGACTACACTTCTTAGCGGGCTTGAGATGGACGGCGCACATATCGTAGTCAACCGCCAGCAAGAGACCAACCTTCCGGGATGCTTTGCAGCAGGCGACTGCACCGGAAGACCATATCAGATCGCAAAAGCTGTCGGAGAAGGAAATGTGGCCGCACACCAGATCTTAAGCTATTTAGGATAACTTTGGGCCTATAGCCGATTCCAAGAGATTTTTGCCCAAAAAAAGCAAGCAAAAACTGCTTAATAAATGGATTTTGGGCCAATAGAGAGTTTTACAGAATTACTGCCCATGATTTTAGCTTAAAATCATGGGCAATTTTTTTGCGAAATATTCTATATGCCCAAAAGGGCTGTTTTTTGACTATTTTGATATGTTTTTTGGGGTACTTTTTTCATGAAATGCTCTATATGCCCAAACATCTTTGTCTTCACAGCAGTCTTCCATCAACAACTTCAATTCCAAATCTTGCAAGGTCGACTTTGCCGTCTGTGACTTCAACGCCGTCGGCTTCAAGTAGTTCCTGCTGCCGTCCCGGCCCGCCAAAAGCAAACTCTCCTGAAAGTTCTCCTTTTGAGTTCACGACCCGAAAGCACGGAATCCCGTCTGGGTCCGGGTTTTTGTGCAGCGCATTTCCAACTGCCCTGCTCATTCTTGGATTTCCTGCAAGTTCTGCGATCTGTCCGTAGGTTGCGACATGTCCTTTCGGAATCTTTTTAACAGCTTCATAAATTCTTTTTGATGGACTATCCGAGATCAGGTCATAACTCTCTGCAATCATCCGCTTGATATCTTTATCCGGGATCGATCCGTCTAAAATGATCGTATTCCAATGGTCTTTATTTTGATGATATCCCGGGATCACTGACTTGTAGGCCTTTCTCCAGAAGTCACGCCATTCCGGATCCACTTTTACGTTCAGACAGATATATCCGTCTTTTTCATAGGTCCAAAGAAACGCCTTTTTGTTTGGCTTATACCGCACCAACACCCATGACTGCTCATGGAACGGGGCCTCCTGATAAGTATCCGGAAAGCTTAATCCGTATTTTAATGCCTGTTCTCTAGTCTTCATTTCCACTTGTCCTTTTCGTATCTTCCTTCACGAGGCTTGTATCTGCTATGCTTTATCGGCTATTCGACCGTTCCTTTCCTTAAGATGTCCTGATCATAAGACTGAACCGCCGTCTCACCCGGCTCCAGTACAATAAAATCTTCCTCATTCCAGTCGCCGTTAATAAAACGCTCCATCAAAGACATATCGCCATCGATTTCATGATACTGCCAGCCGAAATGCTCCGCAGCCTGTTTCGTAAAATCTTTGTAGATTTCTTTATCAAAAAGCGGCAGCCTGATATAGGCAGCATTATGATAATTTGCAAGACCGTTCAATGCTTCAAGCAAGTAGTCGATAGTATCTTCATCATAGCCCTGCTCTTCATACATCCGCCTCATCCGCTCCTCGCGGTCCGGGCCAGGCATATCCGCATTTTCGATCCAGTCCGCTGTGTACCAATAGCAGCCCGGAATCTCGTTGAAATATTTTGCATATTTTTCTTTCGATCCCATGAACAAAGTGATGCAGTCATGCGCCTTCGGAATTACAAGCTTATGGCTTTTCGCAACAAGCCCTGTCGTTGCATTTGAACAGAGTCCATAACCCAAAAGGATCGCATCAAAATCCGCTGCGACGCCATCATCGTTTTCGCTGTTGTCATTCATTTTATTGGTATGATTATCTTCGCCGGATTCAATCGCATCAATCTCCGCCTGAAGCAGATCATGAAGCTGCTCCGGATAATTATGCTTTCCCTGACGCAGCCAGGTAATATCCACGATATTATCCGAAAGGCTGCACAGATAGGAAAGTTCCCTTGTAAAAATCTTACACGCGATCAGTTTTAATCTCATATATCAAATCCTTTTATCAATTCTCTAAACGCCTACTATTAATTATCACTCACATTTTTTACTGCAAATCCTCTTGCCGCATCCACAGCTTTATGGTCCGCAAACACCTCTTTTGCTTCTTCGAGGGCTTCATATGGAAGAACCTGAACGCCGGCCTGTCCGTAGTTTGCCTGATACATCAGGAAATGATCCGGATCATCTTTTTTCTTTAGAAGGCAAGCTTTCGCAAGCATACCTCCGTCTGTGCCAAAAGTTTCATAGCCTTCGATCAGGCCAGCTGCCTCCTTTTCGACAAAGCAGTCAACCTGGGACCTGGTGAAATATTCCGGATCTTCCGATTTAGAGAAAGCCTTCTCTTTCCAGATGGCAAAGAGGCTGTCTGTGCCTGCGATGTTTTCTTCACTGCACGAATCTTTCTGTGCCGCAAACGCCTGAAATTCAGAAGGCTCGGCAAAATCCGATTCTTCACACTGAAGCGAAGAAATCGTCTCGGGGCAAATGCTCAAACCATTTTCACTAAGCGCATAGAAAAAGCTGAGCAGTTCTGTATCCATATGGTTTCGTTCCATACAGATCAGCGTTCCATCTTCCTTCACCAGCTGACCAAGCTGCCCGCAATACTTCTCGTAAATTCCTTTATAACTTTCGATCTGCTTAGAAAACGGCAGGAAGCGCAAAGCGGTTTTGCGGACTCCAATATTTTCATGAAAGGTCCGGATGGAAAGGACAGTATCAAAGCTCTCTCCCTTCATCTCTTCAGCAGATGCGCAGCGGAACTCGATATTGCTCACGCCCATTTTTTCTTTGATCCACTTCGCAGTATTGATGCAGCTTTCTGAACGGTCGACTGCCGTAATATGAGCTTCAGGAAGCAGCCCTGCCAGGAAACAGGAGATGATTCCTGTTCCGCATCCGACATCTAAAATGTCATTCCCAAAAAGGCTGCGGTGATCATAAAGCCAAAGACAAAAGGCGCGGATGATCGCGGCGTCCGTATAGCAGGACACGATCATGCTTAGTTCCGGATCCTTGTGCAGATATTCATATAACGCATTCTGGCTTCCCGGAACATCTGTAAGATCCGCTTCCGCCGAGAGCCTGTCCCACTCTTTCGTAATTTCAAGCGCACGCTCTTTTCCGAATTTCTTTTCGAGCGCCTCTTCGATATTGGAGATCTTATCAAGACCTAACACTTCAAGCGGTTTTAGTATTTTTCTTCTCTGGGAGGCCTGTCCCATTACAGCAATCCCTCCAACACTTCCACAGCATTACGCACACAGTCATCACAGGAGCAAAGCACCTTTCCGCTTTGTACTCCTTTGATCTCCTTGCAGATCGCAGATCCGCATTTTTCTACAAAGGCTTTATAAAGAGCTGCTGCATCTTTTCCGAGCGGACCCTGATCCGCTTTCATCAGACCAAGTACCGCCTGTGCGCCGCAAAGCGCGCCACAGTCACCTTCCATGCAGCCCATGCCGCCGCCAAAAGCAGCACCGATCTTCTTCAGCGTTTCTGCCGGCATCTGAAGCTCTTCTGAATAAGCGCAAAGCACTGCCTGCGCACAATTATGTCTGTTATGTTTCAGCTCAATTGCCTGTTCCTTTTTATCCATTCTATCCTCCGTGATCATCTTGATCTTAATCATTTATTCTCTTGAAACCTTACTATAAATCCAAACAGGATGCAATGTAACGCTTCAAAAAACAAAGCTCTGTGATATAATTGATTTACTGAATATGAAATTCGTCAGCGTTGACGATCTACGAGGAAAATCAATGGAAGTCAAATGCGAATATTGCGGCAGTCTGATTCCTGATGACGTCGCAACTTGCCCCAACTGCGGGGCTCCAAATGAGAATATGCACCGTGCGGCAGACGGCACTCCGAAAACGATCGAAGAGCTGAAAGCCTGGTATCAAAAAATGAACCTGCCACCTGCTGAGGTGACAAGGTTCTTTATTGGCCAAAACTATCTTGGCCCTAAAGCATACGGCATTTATAAAGACCGCGATAATTTTATCGTTTATAAAAATAAGTCTGACGGCACGAAAGTGATCCGTTATAAAGGCAAAGACGAAGACTACGCAGTCAACGAATTATATCTGAAACTGAAGGCAGAGATCCTGCACCAGAAGTCCGGACAGACTCAGCGTCAGGCTCCTCCAAACTATAATCGTAAGCTTCCCAAAAGCACACCCAAAAAAATCTGGAAAATACTGATCATCATTGCAGCGATCTTTCTGATGATCATCATGATCTCACGCTGTGGTGTGTTCTTCCCGATGATCTTCACAGGCTCCGGAACTTCCAATTCGTATTGGCATAACTACGATACCGGCAGCGACTACTACGACAGCTATGATTACGGAAACTCCTACGACTATGATTATGACTATGACTCAAACGACTCATGGGATAGTTGGGACAGTGACTGGGATTCCGATTACAGCTGGGACTCCAATGACAGCTGGGATTCTGATTGGGACAGCGACTGGGATTCCGATTGGTAAAAAAGCAATCGGCTCATCCTTTCTTATTCCATATTTTCCGGAAATCCATGAATCATATAGCCGAACATTAAGGTAAGCGGCCTTTCTTCCGTATACTTTCGATGGTGCTCAACGAGTGTTTCAGGGCACGGGAAAGGATATTTCATTGCTTTCAGCACATCGCTGACCATAACGCCGGTTCCGTGCATTTCTTTGCCGTGGAGTATCATCCAGACCATGGCTGCTCCGGAGGCTTCCGGCGTAACCATTCCGTTAAATCCCGGCATCCGCATTTTCTTCATTTCTTCGGTGACCACTTTTACAGAGTTCGGCCGGACAGGACCAACGCCTGCAGGCTGGAAGCAGAAAACATGAACTCCCGTATCCAGAACCTCATTGGAAAGGCTCATACATGCGGAGGTTGCAGCTGCTTTCGCTGCCGTATAGACACTTCCGCCAAGCATTCCCGGGATATAGTGGAACTGTGTTGTGGAAAACGTGACTGTACCATGACCGCGCTTGATCATATCCGGCACAAATGCATGCGCCGTCAGCATAAAAGCACGGGCGGATATCCCATATGCACGGTCCAGATCCTCAACCGGGGATTCAAGAATGGAATAGTTTAACGACATGTCCATTGCATTGTTGATGAGGATATCAACTTTGCCGAATGCGGCATATGCCTCCTCTTTCAGCCTTGCAACATCCTCTGCGCTCGATACGTCAGCCTGTACAAAGACTGCCGTACCTTCGCCGAAGTCAGCATTGATCTCTTCTGCAACGGCCATGCCGCGCTCTTTACCGCGTCCGACAACAACAACCTTTCCTCCTGCCCAGGCGATCGCCTGCGCAAAGCCTTTTCCGACGTTGCTGGTCGAACCTGTAATGACGGCAACCTCACCGTCAAGTGAACCTTTCTTTAGTCCGGAATTTGAAATATCAAACATCTTTTTCCTCCTTAAATTCATCGCGTGAACTTCCGTTCTTCTTGCTTAAAGACGCATACTGAAAACCGGATCTACAGATCTCTTGCAATCGTATAGGCAGTCTTTACTGCCATCATGATATTAGCAACACTGCTGCAGTCACCGATCATCTGAAACTCCGGCGCATATGGCGCAAAGGCAAATGCTTCTTCCGCCAATGGCTGCTGCCCGGTGGCAACGATCACAGTATCGGCTTCGAGCATTTTTTCTTTGCCGTCTTGAACATAATAAAGTCCCTCTTCCGTGACCTTTTCAGCAGTTGCTCCGAAGATCACTTCCATGCCGCGTCTTCTCATCTCCCGTTTCACTGCAAGTGCCTGTGAGCCAAGGCCCGGCGCGTTGATTTCTTTTCCCATCTCGATCACATCAGTTTTGATGCCTTCCATATCAAGGAAGATTGAAAGCTCACAGCCCACAAGGCCTCCGCCGATGATCGCGGTTTTCTTTCCAAGCTTATCCGGATTCTCAAAGGCATACTGCGCGGTGACCACGTTCTTTCCGTCGATGCCCGGGATTTTCGGAAATGCCGGCTTGCTTCCGACGCATGCCAGGATAACATCCGGCTTCATCTCTTCCATCATCTCAGGCGTTGCCTCTGTATTAAGCCGCACATCGACGCCTTCTTTTTCCAGATTCCGTATCTGGAATTCCAGATACTTCCTGAAGTATTTCTTAAACGGCACCTTTTCCTCACAGTGCATACCGCCGCCCAGGTAATCGTTTTTCTCAAACAGAGTGACATCATGCCCCCGCTTCTTTGCTTCAATTGCTGCTTCCATTCCGGCGATTC
Source organism: uncultured Clostridia bacterium (assembly GCA_946611595.1). Lineage (GTDB taxonomy): Bacteria > Bacillota > Clostridia > Lachnospirales > Lachnospiraceae > RGIG5612. The sequence goes on from CAMODY010000013.1 coordinate 8,569, forward strand.
CACCACCGATCACGACCACGTTCTTCTTCACGGCAGCTTTCTGCCCTTCCGGGAACTGTGCCTCGCGGGAGGTGCGCGGATTTAAGGCGCAGACCAAAAGCCCCGTCATGATTGAAGACCAGCAGCTCATACATTTGATACATGGAATAATCTCATCATCTCTTCCGGCTCTTGCCTTGTTCGGAAGGTATGGATCGCACATCAGCGCTCGGGCGCAGTTCACAAAATCTGCTTTGCCTGATGCGATCACTTCTTCCATGAATTCCGGTGTGGAGATGGATCCGACCGTTCCCACCAGAGAATGTTTCATTTCTTTTTTGATTGCGGCTGCATACTCGACCAACGCTCCTTCTTCCTGGAACATCGTCGGCGCACAGACCTGCCACTCATCATTAGAGAGCGTTCCGTGAACACCCAGGGATACATGGATGATGTCGGCATGCCCATCTAATGCTTTGGCATATTCGATGCCTTCAGCAAAGTCGTAGCCCTGGGAAAGCTCGGATGCGCTGATGCGGAATTCGATCGGAAAATCCCTGCCGCATGCTTCGTGAATCTTATCGCAGATGGTGACGGCAAACTTCGCGCGATTTTCACGGCTTCCGCCCCATTCATCTGTTCTATGATTCGTATATTCACTGAAAAACTGTTCCGGAAGCCAGCCATGTCCGCCATGAACGGTAACCATGTTGAAACCTTTGTTCTTGGCATTAACTGCCGACTTAACATAGTTGTCAATAATCTCTTCGACTTCTTCTGTGGTATATGCGGTGACCGGATGGCCGTCTACTTCGCCATCGGAAGGTCCCATGGCTTTTCCGCCATAACGCCCGCAATGTGAAAGCTCAGCTGAAGCAACCGCACCATGCCGCCTGATTCCATCAGCCATCCTTCCCAGATAATAAATATTAAACGGATTTAAAAGGTCAATACAACGGTTTCCGCGCGGGCTTCTCGGACGGTCGACCTGACATTCGCCAACGCAGACAGATGCCGCGCCGCCCTTTGCCTTTTCGATATAATAATCAATTGCATTCTCTCCTAAAGTGCAGTCATCTTTGATGTCTACCCAGCCGGTTGGAGATGCAAAGATTCTGTTCCTGAAAACAACATTTCCGACCTTGATCGGGGAAAACAAATGTGGGTACTTCAGCATTTTGGCGCACTCCTTTCGTTTTTTTCAGTCTGTAATTATGTTTTCACCCTGCAGGCCGGAAAAGTCTAATCGAATTTTTCAATCGCCTCTTTAATTATTTGCATGAGCGATTTAGCCGACACGTCTTTTTGCCGGCATAAATTATGCTAAAATTGTTTTTAGTTATTGACCACAGTTTTTTAGCATAAGGGAAGAAAAATGAGTGCTCATATCAGGATCCCGGAAACGGATATTCCAATTGTAAAAGAGACCGATGTGATCGTTATCGGCGGAGGCGTTGCCGGCATCGCGGCAGCTGTCGCGGCTTCTCGACAGGGTGTCAAAGTCACGCTGATCGAAAAAAGCATCGTGCTTGGAGGACTTGCAACCTCCGGTCATGTCTGTGTGTATCTTCCGATCGATGACGGCAATGGAAACAAAGTGTATGGCGGACTTGCGGAAGAACTTTTGCATGTCTGCATCCGCTACAGCCAGGATAACCTCCCGGAGGTTTGGCGTTCGAAGCCGGATACCGCGCCGCCTGACAGCGAGCGCTATATGACGAACTTTAACATTCCGGCAGCCGTGCTCTCTTTGGATGAGTTTATGGAAAAAGAAGGCGTGGAAGTTATATTTGATGCCGTCTTCAGCGAGCCCATCATGGAGGGCGCCACAGTGAAAGGGATCATTGTGGAAAGCAAATCCGGCCGTACGGCATATATGGCAAAAATGTTTATTGATGCCTCCGGAGATGCCGACCTGGTATCCCGCGCAGGTGCTGAAACGGAAACGCTGAAAACGATCGTCTCCCACTGGTTCCACGAACTCGATTTTGATGTTATGAAACGAGGGATTGAAGAAGGCGATATGCTGCGTGCAGTCCCGATGCGTTGGCTTGGACTAGTTCCGAGCGGCGGTGCCGGAGACGAGGCGGAAGATCTCACTTGTGACGGTACCACCTCTGAAGGAGTCAACGAGTATATCCGTCTTTCAAGGGGTCTTGCGCTTGATTATCTTAAGGAACACCAGCGTGACGACTATGCGATGATTTCGCTTCCCTTCACTCCGCAGTTTCGTATGACACGAAGGCTGGTCGGAATGGATGAACTGAAATATGACGCAGAATATACGATCGACTCTTCGATCGGCTGTGTGATCGCTTCTCTCGACAAACCGGCAACCGTTTATGAGTATCCATACGAGGGGCTGATCACAGATAAACTTTCAAATGTATTTGCAGCAGGCAGGATGGTATCCGCTTCCGGACGCGGTTGGGCCATCATGCGTTTCATTCCTGCCTGTGTTCTGACAGGAGAGGCAGCCGGAACTGCGGCTGCGATTGCGGTAAAAGATGGCTGTACCGTCCAGGAAGTAGATGTGAAAAAGCTTCAGAAAATCCTTTCAGACAACGGTGTAAAGCTGCACAGAACAAAGGCCATGGAAGGAAACACACCAAAAGTATGGAAACTGGAAAGACCGGCACTTAAGCCGGGCGAACCGTTCATCAATAAATACTGCGTTCATGTCGATACCGAAAACTATCGGATGGCCGGTGATAGCGGGCATGAAGATTGACGCAGCAGATTATCAGGATTATCGAAGGAGGAAATAAAAATGGCAGTTATGTATCAGCAAGTATGTCCCGTACTTTTTGGAGAGAACGCTACACAGGAAATGGCTAAAAAAATCGCAGAGGAAGGCCATAAAAACGTTTTCATCTGCTGCGATCCCGGCGTGCGGGCAGCGGGAATTGCGGATATGATCGTAGAGATACTAAAGGAAGAGGGCCTGTCTTCCAGCGTGTTTGATGAGTGCGTGCCGGATGCTCCGGATACATCGATTGATGAGCTGGCTGAGAAGATCAGACAGACCGGCGCGGATATTATTTTAGGTGTTGGCGGAGGCTCCAGTATGGATGCTGCAAAGGCTGCCGGCGTTGTTCTCGATAACGGCGATTCCGTTCGAAAGTATATGGAAGAGAATGGAAATCCGGGATTTGTTATTAAGACTCCCGTATATCTGCTGCCGACCAATGCCGGAACCGGAAGCGAAAGCACACCAATGAGCGTTATCCACGAAATGGCGACCGATACCAAAAAGGTCGTATTGCGTTATGCCGAACTTGCGGTGCTCGATCCAAAGCTAACGGTAAGCTGCCCTCCATCCGTAACGGTCAATTCCGGCATGGATGCGTTAAGCCATGCAGTTGAAGCCTGCACATCCGTTGCTCCAAACCCGAAAGATATGGCACTTGCACTCCATGCAATTAAACTGATTGTGAATAATCTTCCGATTGCGATCCGCGAGCCTGAAAACCTCGAAGCAAGAGGAAACCTGCTGTTCGCATCCAATATCAGCGGCATTGCATTTGCTGCCATGAGTACGCATATCGGACATTGCTTTGCTCACGAAGCAGGAATCCACTTCCACTTAAATCATGGTCTTTGCTGCGGACTTGCAGTTCCGGAAACCATCCGCTTTGTTGCAGATAAGAAGCCGGAAGAAGTCCGGAAGATTGCAGAAGCAATGGGCGTAGCTGTTCCAGAAGGATGCGACGCAAAAGAAACTGCAGAGCTCGTTGCAAAATTTGTCCGCAGTCTGATGAGAGAGTGCGGCATGAAACCATTAAAGGAATGCGGCATTTCAAGAGAAGATGCCCTCTCTATAGCAAAGGCTGCAATTGACAATAACTGGTTCCACATCATGTGTCCGGGCGATATCACTTACGCACAGATGGAACAGTTTATCGCTGATATTTATGATAATTATCAATAAAATAGTTTTCTCAAATCTCCTCTAGCTTTTATACAAAAAGACGGCGCCCTGACGGCGCCGTTTTTGAGCTTTATTAATTTTGTGTTTTTTTAGCTGGCGTTGTAAAATGTATTAAAAACAGACAAATATCAAATACCCGTATATATAAATAAAGGCCGAACACGATGAACACAAAAGAAATGGAATTACAGAAGATCGCAGAAAGCACAGGCTCTACGCAGACTGCTCTTTCAAATGAACAAAGGGATGAATATTTGCATACAGCGCTCGAAGCAGGAAAACTGTCTCTTGGCAATGGTTCAGAAACTGCTCGATGCTATAACATTGTAAAAAATATTTTAAAGAGTTCCGGCAGTGAAAATTATGTCGCAACCGTTATATCCAAAAGCATTTTCGCCTCTTTAGACGGCAAGACAGAAATTGCCACCGCCGAAAGAGCGGGAACCAATTTAAACCGAATCTGCGTAGCCAATGATATTTCCCATGCAGTTGCTGATGGCAAGCTTGGACTCAAAGAAGCACGTGAGAAGCTGTCGGTATTGAGCCAGACGAAGCTCTATAATTTTGTCCTCCGCCTGCTGGCCTATGTGGTTGCAATGGTAGCCACACCAATCTTTTTAAACTGCACGATCGTCGACTGCGCTGCCGCTACTGTTTGCGGCGTGATCATGGCGTTTGTGGATGCACTGTTCCGCCGGATCCGGATCCACACATTTGCCAGTATTTTTACCCAAACACTGATCATGGTCATCTGTGGAGGGCTTTCCGTTATTTTCTCCCGCGGTTACGTAAGCTTATATGCTGTTGTCGTTGCGGCTATCATGCCGATGTTCCCTGGACTTGCACTGACAAATGCTGTGCGTGATACACTGCAGGGCGATTATGTTTCTGGAGCAGGACGGCTGATGGAAGCTTTTATGAGCGCACTGGCTATTTCCCTTGGAGTTGCCGTTGGACTGGTTGTGTCAGTGCTTGCCACCGGTACACAATTCGAACAATTATTCGATACCCCTTTCGGAGTGATCACAGATACCCCATATCTGTTCTGGATCTATGCCGCGGCTGCATTGTTTTATTCAGCAGGATACTGCATCCTCTTTGAAGTGCCGCCGAAATTTATTATTTGGAGTGCACTCGTAGGCTGCGCAGGCAAAACGCTTTGTATGTATATCAATTACCATACAGACTCTGAAGTATGGGGAACCTTCCTCGCGACATTAGTGGTCGCGCTTTTGGCACAGATTTTTGCAAGAATTTTTAAAGCCCCTGCAACTCCGTTTTTAATTGCCGGAATCATGGCACTGGTTCCCGGACGCTCGCTTTACGCCAGCATTTCAACGATCATTGACGGCGCCTATGCGGAAGGCTCAACCGAGCTCTTAAGAACGCTCATGATTGCCGGCGCTATTGCCCTTGCAATCTTCCTGGTAGATACCATCTTCCTGACTGCACACAGGATCAAGAATAGAAAGATTATGAAGCAGTAAGCTTTATGCTCCTACCTTCTCGCCGTTCAAGAGCACAACATTGATCGGTTCAACATCGATCTTTTCCCAGACCTTTTCCTTAATATAAGGTTCAGATGCCAGATAATCATCTAAATATTTAGCGTCTTATATTATACCAAAGCCTAACGTGCTTTGTGTTTGTTTTCGATCTTGACGATCTGCATCCCCAGCATCTTATCAGCAATTTTTGCAAGGAAGCGGTGGATAGCTTTGACCTCAGGGTTTTTCATGTCGTAGTATCCCAGCATATAGCCACGCGTGCTAACTTTAATTCTGTCCGACCATAGGGACAGTTCTTTCACTGCATCATCCGTTCTGAAATATGCTGCTGCCTCCTTCATATCCCAGTTTTTAAGGACAACTTTCATCATCATCTTAAATCCACGCTCGTTCACCGTATCAAAAACAAAGCGGCTTTCCGGAAACTTTTCCGCCATTGCGAGCACGAGTTTCTTAACATCCTCTTTTTTAAAATAATGAATTACACCTGCAGCATAAAAGATTACGCCTCCTTCAGCGTCGATCTTATCCATCCACGAGAGGTCATTAATATCTCCGGGGATATTTGTCTCACGCGGGTCTACTCCGATCAGTTCCTCGCGTGCCTCAATCGTATCCGGAAAATCCAAGTTATAAATCTTATTGCCTGCTCCGCCGCATCTTCTCGGATCCTGATCCAGTCCGCAGCCAAGGCAAACAATAGCGGCATTTGGATGGTTCTTGAGATAATCGTTGATCTCCCACATCATATCCAGCTGGCGCATTGCTCCTTCAAGTGCTCCAAACTCATATGCCGTAGTATCAGCTTTTTTCTCGATCTCCGAGAAGTCATAATCCAGATTTTCACAAACCTCATCTGCAGCCGGATCGCTGTACAGCGATGCAAATCGCTTGTTGCACATCCTCCTTGCATATAATGGAATGATCAGCGTTTCCTGTACTGATCCTTTTTTAATTTGAATCATTCACGTCCCTCTTCTTTCATAACAAATCTTTTATCCCCCTGTAAAACCTCTCCGGTCTACTTTCTCCCAAGCAGAAGCGTTGAACTTCCGAGATCCAACCAAAGCGCTTCCTTATGCTGCATAAAAACATTATCCGTTGTATCTATCAGGCGGACATCACTGTAACCTTCTTTTTTAAGCTGCTGCACAAATGCCTGCATGTCGCCATATCCCGACTTCCGCATAAGGTCATGTATTGCAAAAGTTCCGCCCTTCTTTAATACCCTTAAAGTCTCCATTAAAAGTTCTTGTCTATTTTTCCCCATTATGTTGTGGTAGACATAATTGCTGGTCACCGCATCAAAGCTTTCATCTTCAAAGGGAAGCCGGATTGCATTGCCTTCAGTGAATACAACGTTACTCACTCCTTCCGCCTTTGCGTTATCTTCACAAAGTTTTTTTGTAAAAACAGCTTTGTAAGCACCGCTCCAGATATCGCAGCCTACCATTTCCGCTTGGGGATTTCCTTTTGCGCAGGCAATGGTCAAAGCTCCGCTTCCACATCCTACGTCAAGACCTTTACCACCCTCCGGTATATTTACGTACGATGCAATGCCCTCCACAATTGTTTTTGCTAGTTTGCGTTTACCATTGTAGCTAAAGGTCTTATTAAGAATCTCCATCCATATTGTTGCAGCCAGAAGCACAATCGTAGCGATTCCAAAGATAATTGCAAGGACCACTCTGGCGGTTCCATGTAGGATAATATCTGTCGCTCCAAACAGAATAAACAATATTAAGGCTATTGCTGTTCCGAGCCAGAATCCATTGATCATGCTCCTCGGTACCCAGTTTTTGTAATCCGCTTTCATACTTCGTTTCTCCAAATACTTTCATCCTGTTTTTCCAGATAACCGTTTCTGGCTTTTTCTTCCGTGTCATCGGTTTCAATATATCCGTCATACGGAGCCTTCGGATCATGAGGTTTCTGCTTTTTCCAGCCGTTGCACACTTCTGTTCTATGTGCAAATGCAAAATCAAGATTGTCCGTCCAGCCGGTATGTCCGGTTATGATTTTTGGGTTCAGACTTCGCTCTCTCAATTTCTTTTCCAGCATTTCTAACGACCGCTTTGAAAGCTCAATATCTTCTGCCAGACCATTGATAAAGCTATAACCACCATCCGCACCGAACCAAAGCGTATCCCCGGTAAAAAGATACTCATCATCAATCAGGAAAACCATGTGCCCCCAGGTATGTCCCGGAACAAGAATGCACTCCACTCGGATTCCTTCAAAATCAAGAATCTGGCCATCTTGCAGTAAGACCTTCTGATTTTCCGTCACAACCATCGGCAGCTTATAATGTCCGAACATCACGCGGCGTCGCTTCTCTCCTGTCATATATTGATTTTCGATTTCACTGAGATAAATTGTGGCTTTCTTAAACAGGCCTTCACTGTCGGGCTCAAGTGCACCAACATGATCTGTATCTTGATGGGTGATAAGGATATGCTGGATCTGAGCAGGATCAATATCGAGCCAGCCCATCTTTTCCGCCAGACGGTCATAGTTATAGCCGGCATCGATCATAATTGTTGTACCATTCTTCGTATAAAAGAAAATATTGGCGATCCACTCACGGACACACGCTACATGTTCATCTATCCAACCTGTGTTTAAGGGTTTGAAGATTTCTTTGCCGTGATACCAAAAGCTCATCACCTTCTTCTGAAACTGTGAATCTTTTTTCGACATAATGCACCTCCTTTAAATAGGTCAGCCACATTATACATCAAAATGTTAGCCATAGCTAACTCTATTTGCATTTTTTGCAAATCTTGGTTTGCACGCGGAAAGTATGCTATTATCTAAACATGCATAAAAGAACAAAAGTAACCGATATCATAATTGCTCTGATCCTCCTTGTCGTGATTGCAGGGATTGTTTTTGTAATCCTGATGCCGCGCAGGACCAATAATCCGATGAATGGCACAGATACTGAAAAGACCGTCACCTATGAAGATTACAATGGAAAAAATATCGGAATCCTGACCGGTACGAACATGGAGGCTGAGAGTTTTAAATATTTCCCTGACAGCAAATATTTCTATTATGACGGCTATCCGAATTTAAATACCGCGCTTGAAAACGGGGTGATCGATGCCTATCTCGCCGATGAGCCTGCAATGAAAAGCATTCATGCCCAGCAGCCTCAGATCGACTATATCAAAGAGCGCTTGACGCATAATGAATATTCCTTTGCATTCCGAAAGAACGATCCTGCAGAGAAGAAACTATTAGATCAGTTCAACCAGTTCATGCAAAAGATCCGGGCGGATGGAACACTTGCAGAAATCGACTCCATCTGGTTCGGAACGGATGAAAGCAAAAAGGTCGTGGATATGTCGGACCTTACTGGCGAGAACGGAACGCTTCACGTCGTAACCACTTCCACAGATGAACCTTTTTCCTATATCAAAGACGGAAAGAACGTCGGCTATGATATTGACGTCACCGTTCGTTTCTGCCGCGAATGTGGCTACGCTTTGGTTCTTGGAGATGTCACCTTCCAGGCACGCATTCCGGCATTGGAGTCCGGCCAGTATGAATTTACCACAACGATGAACGTAACACCGGAGCGAAAAGAGGCTGTTCTTTTCTCTGAACCGGTAAGCGAAGGCGGCATCGTAGTTGCCGTAAGATCTGAAGATCTTGCGGAAAACGCAAGCGAGACAGAGTCCCGGAATTTCTTCCAAAAGATCGCCGACAGTTTTGAGAAAAACTTCATCCGCGAAGGACGCTGGAAACTGATCCTTCAAGGTATCGGAGCAACCTGCCTCATCACGGTTTTATCTGCGATCTTCGGAACGATCCTTGCCTTTATCATTTGCCTGTTCCGTCGCTCGGGCGGCAAATTTACGAACAAGGTTCTGAATGGCTATGTAAAACTTCTGCAGGGCACACCAACCGTTGTGCTCTTAATGATCCTTTATTACGTCATCTTTGGAAAGCTTGGAGTATCCGCGCTGATCGTTGCGGTGATCGGCTTTACGCTGAATGCAGCAGCCTATGTATCAGAGATCATGCGCTCCGGAATCGAAAGCATAGACGAAGGGCAGCAGAAAGCGGCGCTCGCATTAGGCTACACCGAACGTCAGGCCTTCTTCAAATTTATTTTCCCTCAGGCTGCCGTTCATTTTCTTCCGGTCTATAAAGGGGAACTCGTGAACCTCTTAAAGAGTACCTCCATTGTCGGCTATATCTCTGTGCTGGATTTAACCAAGATGAGTGATATTATCCGAAGCCGCACCTACGAGGCATTTTTCCCGCTGCTTGCAACGGCGGTTATTTACTTCTTCTTAGCATGGCTGATCACTATCCTGATTCAGTTTATTCTGAAACGGGTCAATCCTCGGACGAATAAACGGAAAGGGGGGATGCACGCATGAGCCTGATCAAGATTGAACATCTACAAAAGAAATATACGGAGTCGATGCCTTTAAAAGACATCAATGCTGAGATCAACAAAGGCGACATCATTTCCATCATCGGACCTTCCGGTACCGGAAAAAGCACCCTGCTCTTCTGCCTGAACCAGCTGGAAATTCCAACGGCGGGCAAGGTATTTTTAGACGGAGAAGAAATTACAGATCCGAAGTGCGATATCAATGCTGTACGCCGTAAGATGGGCATGGTTTTCCAGCACTTTAATCTGTTCAACAATAAAACCGTTCTCGAAAATGTGATCTGCGCGCCGATGGATCTTTTAAAGATTCCGCGTGCTCAGGCAGAAAAAGAAGGACGCGAACTTTTGAAAAAAGTCGGCCTTGAAGGACGCGAGGATCATTTCCCGGAAGAACTTTCCGGCGGACAAAAACAGCGCGTTGCCATTGCCCGCGCCATTGCGATGAAACCGGAAATTTTAATGCTTGATGAGCCGACTTCTGCTCTCGATCCGACGCTTGTGAATGAAGTTCTTTCCGTCATCCGTGGCCTTGCAGAAGACGGCATGACCATGCTGATCGTAACGCACGAGATGCGTTTTGCAAGAGAAGTTTCTAACCGGATCTTTTTCCTTACAGACGGAGAGATTTATGAAGAAGGAAGCCCTGAGCAGATTTTCGAAAATCCACAAAGAGAAAAGACCAGAGCCTTTATCAAACAGTTAAAGACGCTTTCCATGACCGTCTCTTCGCTGGATGCCGATATATCAGGCATCACGGAACAGCTCGAGGAATTCGGAAGAAAAACTTTGCTGAGCTCACGTAAGATGCGCAATCTCAGCTTAGTTGTGGAAGAACTAATTGTTCAGATTGCAAGTCATTATAGACAAACGCAGGAAGATGTTTCGATCCATATTTATGTCGAACAATCCGAAACAGAAAACAGCGTCAGCCTGGAAATCAAGTACCAGGGCAGTGCCTTTGATCCAACAGAAAACGGAGATGAACTCTCGCTTCTTATCATCAAAAACATGACGAGCGAGTTAAGCTATCAATATACAAGAGGAAGCGAAAACAACGTGAACCAGATTCACGCAATCATTTAAAAATTTCTGCTTTATGATATTATGAAACAAAGGAGGACTAGCTATGAATACTGACGAACTTATCAAAAAACAAACCAATTGGATTAAGGCAGTCTTCGCATGCCTTGCAGCGATTGTTCTTGCGATTATTATCATAGGAGTGCTGCTGGTGCCTAAGATCAATAAAGCAGCAAACTCTATTAACCATTCACTTACGGAAATCGATACCCTGATCAAAGATGCAGATACCGCTGTATCGAACATCAACAAAGTAGACTTCGATCATCTGAAACAGTCAATCGATGATCTTGCTACGATCACCGG
>CAMODY010000014.1 GCA_946611595.1 uncultured Clostridia bacterium
GGGAACACATGCATTTCAGAAAAGAAAGCTTCTTTTACAAAGCGCTTTGTTTCTTCAAACTCTTCCTCTGTTTCTCCTGCAAATCCTGCGATCACATCGGTTGTAATAGCCGGATGAGCAAAACAGCTGCGGATCATCTGAACGCTTTCCATAAACTCTTTTGCAGTGTAATCGCGATTCATCCGCTTAAGCGTTGCATCACAGCCGCTTTGCAAGGATAAATGAAAATGCGGGCAAAGCTTTGTGCTGCTTTTGATCTGTTTTAAGAATTCCTCTGTGATGATCCCTGCCTCTAAAGAGCCAAGGCGGATCCGTTCAATCCCTTGGATCTTTTCGATCTCAAAGATCAACTCAGCTAAATGGTCAGGCGCTGTGCTTTGTTTATCAGAACCGCTTTGTTCTTCCTGTTTAAAATCACTGATATCGATTCCCGTCAGGACGATTTCCTTAATTCCGCGCTCTGCAAGAGTTTTAACTTCGCTAAGGATTTCTTCTGTTTTCCTGCTCCTGCTCCTGCCCCTAAGATAAGGGATAATGCAATAGGAGCAAAAACGGTTGCAGCCGTCCTGGATTTTTACATAAGCGCGAACATGGTCTCCGGCATTCGTAATGCTCTGCTCTTCATAATTTGTGCAATGGGTCAGGTCCCGGAGTAAGATCTCATGTGAACTTTTTTCTGAAGCAGATGCTTTCTTTTTCAGATAGGTTTGAACCATCTCAAGCGTTTTGGACTTTTCATTATTTCCAATCACCAGGTCAACATCTGTTTCTGCGAGTTTTTCTGCTGCCTCCTGTGCATAACATCCACATGCAACGATCAGCGCTTCCGGATTCATTTTTTTTGCACGGTGCAGCATCTGCCTCGATTTCTGCGCTGCTACAGCAGTAACGGAGCAGGTGTTGATCACATAAACATCTGCTCTTTCCGAAAAAGCGGCGATCTCAAAACCTGCCTGTTCAAACTGTTCTTTGATCGCCTGTGTCTCATATGAATTTGTCTTACACCCTAAGGTGTGAAACGCTGCTATCATCAGATTTCAATCACTTCTGTTGTCTCGAGTGCTTTCTGGTATAACTCCTCGATAATTCCATCTAAACGTTTTTCTGATTTCTGTATCCTGTCAAGGCGTGGCTTTGTAACCGGATGTTTTGCTACGAAAATCGTGCAGCAATCTTCATACGGCAGTATCGACGTTTCATAAGCATCGATTTTTTCCGAGATATCCACGATATCCATCTTGTCAAAACAGCAAAGCGGACGATATACCGGAAGTGTGCAGACTTCATTTGTTACCACCATACTCTGCATGGTCTGGCTTGCAACCTGTCCGATCGACTCACCGGTTACAAGACCCAGGCAGCCTTCCTGCTTTGCAAAGTGCTCTGCAATCCGCATCATAAAGCGGCGCATAATGATCGTCAGTTCATCATGCGGACAGATCTCGTAGATCTTCATCTGGATTTCCGTAAAGTTTACAACATGCAGTTTAATAGGACCTGCATAGCGGGATACGATCTTTGCAAGGTCTACGACCTTCTGTTTTGCACGTTCTGAGGTATATGGCGGTGCATGGAAATAGACCGCATCTAAGCTGACGCCGCGCTTTGCCATTAAATATCCGGCTACAGGGCTGTCGATACCGCCGGATAAAAGAAGCATCGCTTTTCCTCCGCTTCCGACCGGCATACCGCAAAGACCCTCGATCTGTTTGGAATAGATATTGACATCATACGGACGAAGTTCAATATTGACCATCAGCTCCGGCTTATGCACATCGACTTTCAGCTGCGGATAGGCATCAAGAAGAACGCCGCCGATCTCCTCATTTACTTCCATTGAAGTTAAAGGAAAGGCCTTGTCGACTCTGCGGCAATTCACTTTAAATGTAATTTCATTTTCAGCGTCTTCAAGTTCCGGATGAGCATCTTTCATGTGCTTTAAGACAGCCTCTTTCAGCTCGTCCATGCTTAAGCGGTCATATTGGGATACCGGACAGATCCAGGCAATACCAAATACCTTTTTCAGGGCTTCTATCGCCTCATCCAGCTCGTTTTCCTCGCAGTTCACATACATACGTCCCTGTGCTTTACGGACCTCGTATTCGCCGCCTAAGACCTTAAGAGCGCTTTTCATATTCTTAACCAGCATGTCCTCAAAAACATAGCGGTTCTTTCCTTTGACTCCGATCTCGGAATACTTGATAAGTAATGTCTGTTTCATTCTATCCTCTCTGTTCGTCTTTCTATTTTAAAAGATTCAAACTTTATTCCTGTATTTAATGACTTGTAAATTTTGATAAGATCGGTAAAAGCTCTTTTAACTGCTGCAGGGTATATTCAACCTGAGCCGCTGTATTGTCATTACTGAAGCTAAATCTCAATGTACAGTCTGCTTCCTTTTTGGATAAGCCGATCGACTCCAATGTTCCGGAAAGTCCCGGCTTATTGGAAGCGCAGGCAGAGCCGGAAGATACATAAACGCCCCGCTCTTCTAAAGCATGAAGCAGTACTTCGCTTTTTACCGGCGCAAAAACGCAGCTTACGATATGCGGCGCGGAAAGCTCTCTTTTTTTGCTGTTGATCCTGATGCCGACATCAGGGATTTCCGCAGCAAGTTTTTCAAGTCCCTCTGTCATCTGATCTTTGAGCATGGTCATCTTTTTCACATTGTCTGCAAGATGCTGATAAGCATCGAGTGCAGCGATTGCCATACCTGCTACTCCCGGAACATTATCCGTTCCGCTGCGTCTTCCTTTCTGCTGTCCGCCTCCAAAAATGATCGGATGGATCTTGATCTTATCGTTGATATAAAGGAAGCCTACTCCCTTCGGTCCATGAATCTTATGTGCGCTTACGCTTAAAAGATCCACATTCCATTTTTTCGGGAAGATCTCATATTTTCCAAAGCCCTGAACCGCATCCACATGGAAGATACAGTCCGGATTATGAGCCTTGATGATTTTACCGATTGCTGCAATATCCTGTACTGCACCGATCTCATTATTGACCATCATAACGGACACAAAAATCGTATCCGGCCTTAATGCTGCTTTGAGATCGTCCAAAGAAATATGTCCGTCCTGATCGACCGGAAGATAGGTAACTTCAAATCCCTCTTCCTTTTTATTTTCCAGGAACTTAAAAGGTTCCAGCACGCTCGGGTGTTCAAAACAGGTCGTGATCAGATGTTTTCCGGCACGCTTATTAGCCATGGCTGATCCGATGATTGCCATGTTATTGGATTCGGTGCCGCCGGAAGTAAAGAGGATTTCCTTGCTCTCTACCTTCAATATATGGCTGATGACATCGCGCGCATCTTTTAAATAGCGCTCGCTCTCTACACCTTTCTGGTGCTTGGAAGAAGGGTTTCCAAAATCCTCCTTCATCACCTTCACCATGGTCTCTATTACATTTTCACTTACGCGCGTCGTCGCGCTGTTATCAAAGTAGCATTCCATAATTTGTGTATTGTAACATATTGAATCAGTATTTCTACAACTGTCTGTTATTTCAGTCTATGAACAGAAGCGTTATAAGCTTATTATTCTGCTTCACTTTTTCTGACAATATCATCTAAATATCTGATCAGTTTTCAAGTTGAAATGTCAAAACACTTAAGAGCATCAGCGGTGCGGTTTCAGTTCTTAAAATCCGGTTTCCGAGAGAAATCGGGATTGCGGAAGCTTCGATTGCAGTTTCCACTTCCGCCTGCTCAAAACCGCCTTCCGGACCGATAAAGATTCCGACACTCATACCCGGCATAATCTTTGCGATCGTCGCCTTGGTGGCTGCGATATCTTTATAATTTTCATATGGGATTAGGATCATATCCAGATCTTTTGCATATTCTAACGCGGCGGATAGTTTCATGACCGCTTTCACTTCCGGGATTACGCCTCTGTGGCTCTGCTTGGCTGCACTTTCTGCAATCTTCTGCCAGCGCTCTGCTTTGCTCTTTTGTTTCTTAGCGTCATATTTCACAATGCATCTGGAAGTCTCAACCGGTATGACCTCATAAACACCAAGCTCAACAGACTTTTGAATGATATGCTCAAACTTATCCGCTTTCGGAAGACCTTGAAACAGATAGAATTTTGCAGGGGATTCGCTGCGACTGGTCGTCGTATCTATAATTTCGCAGACGACGCATTTTTCACCATTTTCTTCAAACGCACTGATTCTGCAATGATAATCATTCCCCTCACCATCGCTGAGTAAAAGTTCTTCGCCATTTTTCATGCGAAGAACATTTGAGATATGATTGACATCGTTTCCGAAAATATAGATGATGCCCTCATCCTTTCGGACGTCTTCCGGTCTGACAAAAAATTGATTCATAGAAGCTACAGCCTTCCTGCATTCTGTATCACTCATCGAAAGAAGATGAATTACCTGTCTTTACTGATGTGTATTCGCGAAAGGATTATAACAGAAAAGGGGCTGTTTTCACAGCCCCTTGAAACAGAATAGCAAACTCTTTTAGTGAGTAGCGTAATAGTTATCGATTGCATCTCTCCAGATCTGTTTTGCTTTGTCAAGGTCCGGATGTGTAGCTGCGATACCTTCAAGCTGTGCATCTGCATACGGCTGGATTGCTGCCTGCCATGCCGGGATCTGATCCTCAGGAATGGTGTACTGATGCATTTCTGTATTTGCGTCAAATTTTGCATGACGTTTTGTTTCCATCGTTTCTACAAATGCCAGGAATTCCTGATACATTGCATCGCCAAACTCTTCTGTAAAGATCTTCTGCAGAGTATCATCGAAGGAATTCCATGTATCAAGGTTGATACTGGTTGTCTTAATATGAGTGGAAAGATCAACCGGGAATGTGTAGAGTGCTTTGGTCTCTTCGTCTGCGCCAAAGATCTCACCAACGTTCTGTGCAATAAATACGCCGTCAGCAACACCGTTTCTCATGTTGCTTCCCATGTTCATGATATCAAGAGCAACTGCTGCGCCGCCCTGGCTGTTGATGAAGCTGGAGATAACCTGGTCATCAGACATGATCTTAAGTCCGTTCAGGTCTGCCGGCTGTGCAACTGGTGTGTCTTTTGCAAGGAACAGGGATGTTCCAAAGACTGCGGATGTCAGAAGCGGTTTAACGTTCTGAGCTGTGAATTCCTGTGTCATCAGATCATCTGGGTTGGTAATGATAACTTCACGAATGATATCATTTGCACTAAAAATGTCTTTGAAGCCCATGAACGGCTGTGCGCAGGCCTGTGTCGTATATACAAAGGATTCCGGATAATTCGAAAGAGTAAGATCGGAAATATCCGCAACGCCGGCACCAAGACCTTCAAGAGCGCTGGCCTGATCCAACAGTCCGCTGTACTCAGTAACATTAAATTTTACTTTTCCATCTGTACGAGCTGTAATTCTGTCAATGGCATCTCCAAAATACTGCATGTTTGCAAGAGATGAGGACAGGTTAACTTCCAGAGTCATTTCAGGTCCGTCATACTCTCCGTAAAACACTTCTTGTCCGGATGAACCTGCTCCGCTTCCAGCCGGGGCAGGTTTTTCTCCGCCGCAGGCTGTAACCCAGGCAAGTGTCAGGGCCAGTGCAAGAATCAAAGCAAAAATCTTACTAAATTTCTTCATAACGTTTCTCCTCCTATTTTTTATTCTTGATGTTTTTTATCATATTAAGCATTTATTATCCTAATGCATATGATTTGGTATATATGTAGCGAGCTGAGGGAAGATGATCATCAATGCCAGTATCGCCACGTCCATAATGATAAACGGAATGACACCTTTGAATATCTTCTCTACAGGCTTCCTTGTAACACCGCTCATCGTATAGACTGTCATTCCGACCGGCGGTGAAATGGAGCCTAATGCCATCAATTTAACGACAAAGCAGCCAAGCCAGATCGGGTCGTATCCAATCGCGGTCAGCGCCGGATAAAGTACCGGCATAGTAAGAACCAGCATCGGAATTTCCGGAAGGAACATTCCAAGGATCAGATACAGAACAATCAATGCAACAGAGAGCACCCATTTCGGAACTGTCAGTCCCATGATGAAATTCGCCAGCATAGTCGGCAGATGACTCATCGTCATGAACTGTACAAAGATGTAGGTGGATGCCAGCAGGAAGAAGATCATACCGATCAGGACCGCTGTATCCTTAAACGCTTTCCACAGGTTCTTGACTTTGCACTGACGGAAGATGATTGAGATTACGATGGCGCCAAACGCACCGATCGCACCGGCTTCCGTTGTTGTAAACCATCCCAGATAGATACCGCCGAGTACTAAGAGCATCAGCAGAATGACCGGAATGACTCTAAGTAAAGATTTAAAACGCTGCTTCCATGTAGCTTTCGGTCCCTGCGGACCAAATTTCGGGTTGATCCGGCAAAGGAACCAGATCAGGATGCAGTACAGAATGATCTGTGCCACACCAACACCGATACCAGACATGAACAACTTGCTGATCGAGTTCTCGGTGATGATTCCGTACATCATGAATCCCATACTCGGAGGGATCAAAAGTGCCAATGGAGCGCCGGCTGCCGTAGCTCCGCAGGCAAAGGACTCATCATAATTATTTGCTTCCATTTCCGGAAGTGCGATACGGCTCATGATCATAACGCCTGTATTTGCAGATCCGCAGATTGCACCTAACACACCGCAGGCAACAACAGTTGCTGAAGCGAGTCCACCGCGGAACCTTCCAAGCCAATGACGAACAGCCGCATACAGATCCACACCCATCGTCGTTTCAGCTATTACGCATCCCATCAAAGTAAACAGAGGAATTACTGTAAACGAATAGGAGTTGATATTGTTAAACGGTGCCGTTCCTAAAATGGTCATGGCGACCGAAAAGTTTTTAAGAATCCAGATGCCTACAAAACCGACAACCGCCAGGGCTGCACCGACCCACATCTTTAGGGCCAGGAGGAGTAATAATACAACAATACCGAGAATACCTATTAACTCAGGACTCATTGATCATTCACCTCCTCTTCTTTTGGAGCATCTTTAATATCCAGTTCTCCGCCTTTATCCGGACGAATGCCAAAAGCCTCCGGAGGGATCATGCTCATCTTATACTTTGTAAATGCAAACGGAACATCTGTTGAACCCAGACGAACCTCTTCTTCTGCTTTTCCTTGCGCCAGGGCAATGATCTTGCGGATGATCGTCATGATGACAACGAGAGCTGCCACAGCATAGCTGATCCCGAACAGATACAGAAACGGCCACTGCGGTACTTTTACACTGCTCCAGACGACATTGTTTTGCATGCTGCGCTGTCCTGCACGGAACTGCTGGATCGCGATCAGAACGATAATCGCCAGGGAAACAATAAGAACAACAATATCCAGAACGACCTGCGGAACTGGTTTCAGTTTTTTGGTGAACATATTGATCTCCACCATACTGCCTACCATGATTGACGCACCGAGCGAGGTCATGCAGCAAACCAGCATAACCTGAACCCATTCCGTTGCGCCCGGGATTGGTCTGGAAAATATAGTTCTGGCAAGTACGTCAGAAACCATAAGCAGCATCATCAATGCAATCAGGATCATACACAGATATGTCGCTATTACTCCGATGATTCGAATTACCTTCAACTTTGCATAACCTCCTTCATTATTTATATTTCCCTTTCCTTTGACATCATTGTATACTCTTGGGTAAGACAAGGCTCAAATGTCAAATACATAAAAAACGAGGTGAATTTTTTGTGAAAAATGACGGCAATGAAAAGATCTTCTCTATAAGTGAATTTGCAAAAGCATGCGGTACAACCAAAGACACACTATACCACTATGAAAAGCATGAACTGCTCGTCCCCGCCTATGATAAAAAAAATCACTACCGGCTTTATTCCGTGAATGATTTTCATCATTTTCAGTTCATTGCGCATCTGAGACGAATGGGCTTTTCCGTATCTGAAATTAAGGACTGTCTTTCTGACAGAAATGTTACCTCCTATCGTGAAATGCTCTCGCGCAGTCAGAAGCAGTGTCTCGACCAAATCGCAGCATTAAACCATCGCTATGCGATCATCACAAATTCCCTGGAAAACGTCACCCGTTTTTCGAACATCCCGATTGAGACGCCTGCTGTGAAGTATGTGGAAGAAGAGTACTTTTTTGAAGAACCTTTCACTGAAAAGTTTCATTCACTGGATGGGATTTGCCAATTTCAAGAGCACTTAAGAGCGGCCAATCAGATGCCTGATGTCACTAGAAATGTCACTGTCTTCCGGGTCGGAAGAAAAAGCATACAGGAAGGCTACTCTCCCCGTTTTTCCGTCATGGTCCAGACGTCTGACCCGTCGTCTGTAGACAAGGAGAAACTGCATATAAAACCGGAAGGGTCCTACCTGCAGATGTTTTTCCGGACTGATGTGGTCTCTTCCTCTGCTGAGAGAACAACGGAATATCTGCGGAGGATGCAGCAGTATGCAGAAGAACATAATTATCAGATCACAGGGGATTATTATTGCTTCCTCCATATCAGCATATTTCTTACCGATGACGCGAAAGAATATCTTACGGAATTTCAGATCGGGATTAACTGATTTACAAACTCATCGGAGCAGAATAAAACAAAAAGCCGGGAGAATCATCTCCCGGCTTTTTTCATAGCAGTAAATAGGATGTAGAGAAAGAAAAAAGAAACTTACGGTTGCCTGTATTTTAATACTTCTTCTGGGTTTTCTTTTGCCATTTTCGCGATCTTGGTATATAAGCCATAATCATTTGCCTCAAGAAGCTCCGTATACTCCGGATCCACGTCTTTTCTTCTCGGAAGCGGAACATCCTGCTCTACCAGAATATCCTGAACTCGTTTGATATCCACATCACGTACTGTCGTGCCCTGCTCTGCGGCAACGGCTGCTGCAACGCCGGCTGCCTGGCCTGTTCCAACACACTGCGGGATCAGCGAGATCCAGTCAAACGCAACCGCATCTGCAGAGGTATGGCGTCCCGGAACCAGGAGATTATCTATCTTTTTAGGGAGGAGAACTCTATATGGAATCTCAACCGGCGCAGAATCATTCATCCGGCAGATCGTACTGTGCCATGCGATAACGTCATCATGTTCTTTGTGCGTTGCATAATCCAGAGGGGTCATAATATATTCACCCTGCAGTCGTCTCGAGCCTCTGGCTCCAAGCTGAGGTGCAATGTCATAGAGAAATGCATTTTCAAATCCTTCTGCATTTTCTCTCATATACTCAATGATCTCACGGATATTGGTACGGATCAGCATCTCCGTCTTTGTAAGGTCTTTGATGTCAATACAGTTCATCGGCTTCAGCCAGTTGTTGAACCAAACGACATCATTGCGTTCTGATGCAAGTGGGAGAATGCTCTGGCCTTCTACAAATTGAGACAGGCCTCTTGCGATCTTCCCAAATGCTTCCGGCTGTGAACGAATCGTACGGAAGTATCTTTCATAATCCACACCGCCGACACGAAATACAAGGGCCGTGCTGACGCTACGTGTATCATAGTCTTTGATCTCACTGAAAGGAGCTCCTGTCTGGCTGAAGATATCTCCATCACCCGTTGCATCGATCACAACTTTCGCAAGGATCGCTTTTCTTCCTTCTTTGCTTTCAAAAATGACGCCTTTAACTGCATCCCCTTCCATGATCGGACGGCATGCCCAGCTATGGCAGTAAACACGGATCCTTGCTTCCTCTTCTTTCAGCATTTTATCCATTTCGATCTTCAGCTGATTTGGCTCAAAATAAACGGAGCGGACCACACGTTTTGGTGAATCCTCGCAGGAACTTGTTGCATCCCAGAACACAGACCAGCGGTCAAGTTTTTCCGGATCATTACTTCCAACATCAGCACCTTCCGGCCCCATCACTGCGCCCGGAATATTTTTCAGTCTCTGGAACCATTCTTCCTGAAGGCCCCTTACAAACTGTTTATTTTTATAAGAAAGATGCGGAACCATGATGACATAGCCGCCGGTTGCATCACCACCCATATAACCATAGCGTTCCATCAGAACAATATTTTTGGCACCTGCTCTTGCAGCAGCGATCGCTGCGGAATGTCCTGCAGCGCCACCGCCGCAGATCAGGATATCGCATTCATCAAAGATCTCAATACTTCTGGCTTCTTCTAAAAACATTTTTTCCATGCTTTACCTCCTGCATTCATCTTTCATGCTTAACCACTCTCCTCTAATTCTGACGCCATTGTAAAGTCTTGGGTTAGACGAAAGTCAAAATGTAAAAATGCCAAAAATATATGGGCTGTTTTGTAAAAATAGTACAATAAAAACCTCCCGCCCCTTTTACCTTCGGGGCGGGAGAGATTTATTCCATGTAGTCAATTGGTTTTACCGCATGATCAATGAGCTTTTGCGTTCATTCTCTTCTCAAAGTCAAGACGGTCAAACAGAACATCGTCAGGCTCTAAACCGGCTTCGATTCTAAGCTTGCGGTCATACTCTGCAACACCTCTCGGTTTGAATAGGCTGATGCAGATGATGCAGATGATTGCCATGATACCAACGAATGCGAATGCTGCTTTGTAGGTCCATGCATTAGCAATCGATGCAACGATGAACGGGAATGCTGCACCGATAACGGTTCCCAGCGGAGGTGCACCGGACATAACAGACGGGAAGTCCTCTGCTCTCCAGTAACGAACGATAGAACTTAATGCAAAGTTAGAAGCTGCACCCATGAACAGTCCTAAGCACCAGCAAGCTGCAACTGCACACCATACATTGTTGATGAATCCCAGGATACCTGCAACAAGCATGATCCAGGAAGTGATAAAGACTGCTGTCTTGGTTCCATATTTCGTATCCAAAACTCCGAGCAGCCAGCTGCCGAAGCATGCAAAGATGGAAAGTCCAAACAATACTGCGTTGGCACCGCTGCTCATAAGGATGAAACTCGGCACTGCCAGAACATCAAGCTGGGCTCCATAAGAGAACAGGACCGGAATGATCTGAACCATGAATGCCATTGCACAGGCAAGAAGCAGTGAGTTTGGAATTGCTTGCAGCCACCAGTCTTTGCAGCCCCAGATTTTAGAACGTTTCCAGCAGGAATTCTTTCTTGCTTCGAGTTCTCTCATCAGCATTTCCTGAGCCATCTCAGGTGTAAAGCTCTTATCATTGTCTCTGTAAGCACCACACTGTTCCGGGAAGTCTTTCAGCCAGATTGCACAGATGATGATACCAATAAGAGAAATGATCCAATACGGTGAGAATGCTGTAACTGCTGCGATCGTAACGCTTCCGCTTGTTCCTAAAGTTGTATAGAAGTGTGTCATGAATAAGCTCAGGCAGATACCTGTAACGATCGGAAAGGACATAGTAACAATACCCATAACCGTTCCTTTTCTTCTCGGGAACCAGTTTCCGATCAGCTGTGTAACGAAGAAGCATCCCCAAAGCTGTGTAGAAATCAATACACAGACAAAGCAGATACACCATAATACACTCATTGTCGGCGGGATCAATGTGATGCCGGCGCAGAATGCCAGTGAGATGATACCAAGGATGATACCAACTCTCTTCATGCTCTTGATCTTACCAATGTTCGGTGCAACAATAAAGTAGGTAATGCAGTAACCGATCAAACTTCCGATCAAGTTCATGAGCGTTGTGGTCGTCGTTCCACCATAGTAATCAGACATAACGTTTTGCGGGAAGTTGGTGAATGCCGTATAGCCTGCATACGCCAGCATCTGATAGATCAGCAGAAGAGTACCACGTGTTCCAAACCCAATACTTTTCTTCTCCATAAAATTATCCTCCTATCTAGTCTTTCTTTGACCAAAAAGTTAACTATATTTTTGCGCTTCCCCCAGAAGCGCTATAGCACGTAAATCAATTACTTAAGTCCAACTGTCCAGTCATCCTTAAATTCGTTATAAACCTGTGGCAGAATCTTAGCTAAGTGCGTAAACTCCTTCACGTTATGCATCAGCATTGCTCTGCCCATATCATCGATTCGTGGAAATTCCGGAACTCTGATCACACCATTCGGGGTTGCCATATAACCCATAAAGAATCGTGTTCTAAGTTCGGAACCATTTTCCGTCGGTCTCAGGAAATGGATCATGATCGCAGGTCCCGGGGTACAGATGATCGTACCCTTAAAATTCTTAAATTTTTCCGGGTCAAATCCAACAACGGTTGGATGTACAAAGTGAAGTCTCACAGGAACCGGGTCCTGTCCGTCAAGGAGAGCCTCCTTGATCTCATGCTCTGTATCCCAGAAACGTTCTCTTAATGACAGTTTGTCATTTAAAGCCTGTTCCACATTCTGTGTCTGACAGTAATAGTGATCATCCTTATCCCAGATGATGTAGCGCATGGTATCTAATCCGTGCCATGCAAACCACCAGTCAAACATTTCCGTTGTAACTCCCGGCATATCTGTCAGATTGGCCAGCATGCAGCCCCCATCCGGATTCCCGAAAAGACCAAATTCACAGGGAAGATATCCATCGTCAAACATTTTGTTGATGTCCTCGTATGCCATGCCTTCTGCGCTGTCATAGGACATCTGCATGATCTGTTTTGCGACATCCTCCGGAACCGGATCGATCGGAAGTTCATAATACTTATATAACGGGCTCTGTTTTTGTTGTTCAGTTAATGCTACAGCCATAGGCTTCTCCCCTTTCAGTTCTTTAAAGTTATGGAATCCTTTTAGCTAACATCCACATAACAGCAGCGATTACCATGCCTCCTGCAAGAATAAAGATCGAAATATCATATCCCAGATACTGAATCATATATCCAAGCAGGATTCCTGTTATGATCGAACCTACCTGCATGATTGTACTCTTTACAGAGTTGACGATTGGAATATCTGTCGGTACTTCTGCAATATCTGCAGAGGATGACTGCACCATAACGGCAATGGATCTCGGCAGGGTTCCCCAAACCAGTACGTAAATGATGATCAGGTTGCCCGGAAGTACTGCAAGAAGTACAAACGCTACAGCAGCTGCAAAACAGGACATGACTGCAATCTTACGTTTGGTTTTCAACTTGTCCGACAAGATGCCGAAAATGATCATTGATACCAGTCCAATAATCGTCGTAAGGCTGTAGTAATTTGCTGCAGAATGCTGTGACAATCCCTTCGACATCAGGTATTTGATGATGTAAGCAGTAAAGGTAATGGAAACCAGATTAAAGAAAATATTCGCAATTGCCACACACCAGTTGGACTTATTCTTTATGACCCTCAGGGTCTGCTCTCTGGTCGGTTTCACGCTGCTTCCAACTCCATGAATCTTCAAAGAGAAAGGAACCAGGATCAGCCAGATGATGATCGCTCCGAGATACACATATGCTATGATCCGGAAGATCTGCTGAAATGTAAGTCCGCTGTTTACCATCAGGGCCGTTCCGCCCTTGGCCATTATGACCTGTGGAAGAATCGTTGCTACGACAAACACGCTGCTCCAAAAAGATAGTCTCTTCGGATTGACCAGATTCAGTGTCAGCGCCGCTGTTACAAGTCCTGCAAAACTGCTGCCGGCGCCTTCGACCACTCTGCCGATCACCATTAACACAAAACTCGTTGTCGTTGCCTGAATGAAAACACCCAGCGCAGCAACAGAAATTCCGATTATGATGCTGACATTGCATCTCAATTTCCGTACGAGGAAGCCAAAAGGAATTGCAAACAATACAGATGCCCATCCGGATGCGGTGTTCAGATATCCATAGGAACTTTCCTGAATATGGAAAAACTCCATAATACTGTTCTGCATCGGTACAAATTTAAAATTACCGAAACCGGAAATGACAACGATCATCATTACCGCGGCCAGCATCAGACCTATCCGTGTTTTGCTATATTGTTGTTCCTGTCCTGCAACTTCACTCATCTAGTCTTTTCTTCCTGCACCTTAATCAATAGTTTTTCTGCTGTATGCACAAATCTGTTTCTAATTAAAACAGAGAGTACTGTTTCTTTAATAATTCTTCCCACTCAGCACAGAATTTTACGATTCTGTCTGCTACCGGAGGGATATCATGGATCAGTCCTGCAACCTGTCCTGCAAGAACTGCTCCTTTTTCTCTATCGCCCTCGAGAGAAGCAATACGAAGAGATCCCATTGACATTTCGCGGATCTTGTCAGCTGCCTCACTCCACGGAAGATCTGCCTCAATCTGAAGCATCTCATCAGCTAAGCCGTTTCTGATCTGCCAGCTTGGCTCACCGGTAGACTGTCCGCAAGCAACGATATCTCTATCAATTGCATCCACAACCGCATCTTTGCAGTTCGGGTGGATCGGGCATTCCTGGGTTGCCATAAAGGCCGTTCCCATCTCGATGCCGTCAGCGCCCTGAACGGTAAGACCTGCTGCCTGACGTGGAGTTGCAATACCGCCTGATGCAACAACCGGAACATCCGGAAGATTCTCAACAACTTCTGCCAGTAAGACACGTGCACTGACTTTTGTTACATGGCCGCCGCCTTCAAAGCCTTTGGTGATGATGACATCAGCACCTGCTTTCGCTGCAACGATCGCATCTTCCAGATAGTTGATCTTTGCTACGACCTTGATTCCTGCTTCGTGGAACATGTCATAATGTTTTTTGGTGAAGTCGTAATCCAGAAGGTTCAGACTGTCGATATAAGCGACTGGCGGTTTTCCTTCAAGGATTGCAGAAACACCAACCTCAAGCATCGGTGTCGGATCTATGAACAGGTTTGCTGCAAACGGCTTATCTGTCATTTTCCTTACTTCTGCCATCTGTCCTAAGATGATCTCTTTCGGCATGAATCCGCTTCCTAATACTCCAAGTCCGCCGGCTGCTGAGACAGCGCCAACGAGCGGAGCCATAGAGGTCCACGCCATTGCACCCTGGATCACCGGATATTCAATTCCCAATGCATCACAAACTCTATTTCCCATTTTCTTTCATTCCTTTCTTTTGCGGGCGGAAAGCAAGAGGGTCAATGCCTTCCGCCCTTGGCCAATAGTAAGAATTACTTAGAACTTAAGCGGCTGCACATCATAACTTTCGATCGGAACATCTTCGGTATGAAGTGTCATCTCGCCGTCTTCCTGTTTTACAATGATCCATTTCAGCCAGTTGTCGTTATCCATCATCGGATAGTCTTCTCTTAAGAACCAGCCTCTGGATTCTTTTCTCATCATGGATGCTCTCATCTGCATCTCGCAGCAAAGCACCATTGCCTCTGCCTCGTGGCAGGAAAGCATGCCGTGAAGGTCATTTGCTTTGAGTTCTTTGACCATCTCTTTTGCCTTTGCAATCTTTCTCATGCAGATATCTAAGCGGTGCTGAGACATGATGATACTGTTTTCTACCGGGCACATAACGTCCTGGATCAGATCGATCACGTCAACCGGATCGATGCCTTCTTCTCTGTTCAAAGGTGCATAGGCATCTTCTTTCAGTTTTGCGATCTGCTCCTCGTTCAGTGTCCTCTTCTCTGCCGCCTTAACATATTCAGCAGCACTCTCGCCGCCGACGATACCGTTAAATACTGCATTTAAGATACCGGAACCGCGGTTTCTTCCCGGAGGCGCCGGAACTGCTCCCGGTCCGCCGCTTCCGCAGTAACATACATCACCGGCTGCATATAAGCCTTCAATTGAAGTCTTCATGTCGATATCGACACGAACCGGAGACTGCTCTCCTACCAGGCCAGGGATGACTTCCATATCTTTGTCTTTGCCTTCTTCCTCGCGGCGCTGTTCCTTCCAGAACGGAACACCATACGGACGAGGCCAGATCTTATCGAATCCGCCGTCATCCGGTCTCGGAGGCTGATGCAGATAGATAGGACCCTTGCCCTGTGACATCTGGTCATACCACTCACGAAGTGCAGTTGCGCTGATGTCAGCTTCCGGGAATCTTCTGAAGTTCTTGGTTACATTTTCACCAAGACGGTTGTACATGTTGTTCTCGCCGAATACGACTTCGTGAAGACTCTCTTTACGGAATAACTGTCCAAAGTTACCGAATTCGGTGTTTCTCATTTCTGCGCCTGCACGGTATGCTGCTGCAATACCATCACCACGACCGCAGCTCCACATCTCAGAAACTCTGTAGTTCTGGCTTCCTGTTGCCATGATGACAGCTTTAGCCTCAAATACATAGAAAGTTCCGTCTATAATGCTGTATCCTACCGCACCAGCAATCTTTCCGTTATCTGTCAAAAGATCGGAAACCGGAACCTTATCAAAGATCTTTACGCCAAGCTTTCTTGCCTTTGCAGCCATCTTTAATGTGCTGTCGAGGTCGATTCCGAACATAAAGGTCATAGGTCCTGTCGGGATCTTAACCTGCGGAACGGTTACGCCCCAGCCTGCTAAGCGATCGATCATTTCATTGTTCATTGCAACATATTTCTTCATTACATCCTGGTCGCCAAGATAGCAGCCAACTGCATGAACGTGATACTGAAGAAACTCTTCCGGCTTCATATGCTCAAGATCGAAATACTGGAGCACACCGCCGCCTTTATTTGCTTTTCCGCCATAACCAGCGGTCTGTTTTTCTACTACGATGATTTCTGCTTCCGGGTTCTTTTCCTTTGCAGCAACTGCTGCCGTTAATCCGGCAATTCCTCCGCCAACAATGAGGATATCAGCAGACTCTCTTACTTCTTCGAAATTCTGTCCCATCATTTCCTCCTTTCCTTAGCGGTACATGTCAAAGCTCTGTCTGTAGCTCTGGCTTGAATAATCAGGAACCACGTTAATGCAGCCTTTCTTGCAGGAAGCCATGCAGTAATTGCAGTGTGCACACTCTTCCACATATTTGAAGATCGGCTGTTTCTTTTCTTCGTCCCAACGAATTACGTCGATGAAGCAAGCCTTGTAGCATAACTTACAGCCAACACAATTCGTAGGATCATACTCAATTTTGTGTCTTGTATGTAACATCTCACTTCACCTCCTATAATGTATCTTTCTCTGCTGCATACAGTTCCGGAAGGATTGCAGCAAGATTTGCCCACTCAGTCGCATTCTGGATCATCAAAGCCATCGGGACCATCGGCTGCATAAAGAATTCATCCGGAAGTGCTTTATAGCTCTTGCCGTAACGAACGGTCCATCCATACCAGATCCTGGTCGTGACATTGATGCCGCCTTCTACCTCTTTTACCTGGTGGCAAACGAAGTAGTCAGGAGCTGCCTGAGGAGGCTGACCGTCGGCAAAGTTTCTTGCACATACAAGAGTTTTCGTCTCTTTGTCCGGTCCGATCTTATCCATATCAAAGCCGACGCTTGACGGACATTTAAAATTCAGATAATCGATCTTTGGAGGTCCCATAGGTCCCATCTGACCCATGCGGCGGATCTCCTGTGTCGTATCCCAGTATTTTTCCTGCACTGTTCGGAACGGATCCTTGGTAATGCAAGTCTGCATAGACATTGCCCCAAGGTTTTCTTCCGGATTTACGATCGTAAAGCGGAATGGATCCAATCCTCTCCAGGCGAAATACCAGTCAACCATTTCTGCTGTGCCGCCCGGAATAAATGTTGTATCTGAAATATATCCTGTGCCATCCGGTAAAACACAATATCCTGTCTCATCTTCGAAACCCGGCTCTAAGATCTTTGCTCTTTCCGGGAAAGTCAGTTTCCCAATAGGCATCATCGGTGGCCCGAAGATCTTGCCCATTTTCTGTGGAGCGATCGGAGCTAAGTCTCGTTCATAGTACTTAAAATAACTTTTCTGCTTGTCAGCATCAGTTATCTGTACTTTTGGCTTTTGCATCATTTCCATAAAACCACCATCTCCTTTCTCTATATTCACATACTAAGAAAAATTTTTTCTAACGTGAAATGCTTATTTACTATGAGGTCATTCACATAACGGAACTTCAGTATTCTCAACAGATTTGACCTCTTTTTCCTAGAAACTATTTGTAAAAATTATGTCCGATATCAATGATCGCCTTATTGACAACATCATTGACATGAATCATTCTGCTGTCGCCTTCATCCGGGATCAGGATCGTTGCCAGGAAGCAGAATCCGCCGTTCTTTGCTCTGTCGTTTGCAATCGTCTGAAGGTAATCATAGATTTCTTCATCTGTGATCTTCGGATCCGTAATCTTCACTGGATCCCAGCAGCCGCAAAGGATCAGATCCCGGCCGTATTTTTCCTGAATCGCATCCAGATTGTTGCAAAGCTGTGCCGGGTTCCAGGAGTTGACACCGATCTTCACCATGTCATCAATAAAGATCTCGCATTTTCCACAGTTGTGGTAGCAGATCGGAATACCACGGTCTCTTGCATACTTCGCTTCTCTGTCATACAGCGGAAGGAAGAATTCCCGGAACATATCGAGAGATATGAACGGATTGCCCCATGCAGCTGTATCATCGACGATATTGAACACATCCGGTTTGTAGTAATCGATCGTATTCTCAATGATCTTGCAGTAAAAATCAGAAAGATACTCAAATAATTCCTTACATGCTTCCGGTTCGTCATACAGCGCACACAGACCTTCCGTAAATCCCATGAATGCCATCAGCTGCTGGAAATAGCCGGATGCTGCCATTGCACTCAGCGCGGTTTTACTGCGGTCGACGCCACATTTTTCCAGATCCTTCTTACATGCCATCTCCCAGTCAATATCATCCAAAGAAGGGGCTTTGATCACATCATGCCATTTGGTAACGTCCTCTAAAAGGAAGTCCCAGGTTTTAGGAAGAAGTCCTCCGGCTGCTTCTTTACTCGTGATATACTCGACGCCCCAGATATCCTTTCCGCCGCCACGCTGGCGGTGCTGGCTGAGCATTGCCGGTGCAACGCCGCCTACGGCAGGAGCGTGTCCTTCTAAGCCGCGAACCGGTCCCAAGGTATAACGTGGAATCCATTCCGGAATCTCGCCTTTAAACATTCGCATAAAGTTTTCTTTTTCTGTTAAAACAGCCATTTCTCCATCCTTCCTTTCTATGTTTTTGTAACTAATGATTACGGAATTCTCTTTGCAAAGTACCAAAGAACTGCGCCTACAATACTTTCCGCCGCAAGAATATAGATCGTCACTTCATATCCCAGATACTGAATCAGAAATCCCATCAGGATCGTCATCAGGACCGAACCGATCTGAGTGACTGTATTTTTAACTGAATTTACGATCGGGATATCCGTTGGAACTTCAGCAATATCTGCGGCGCTTGCGGCAGTAAGTCCTGCGATCGATCTCGGCATAGTGCCGTAAACGATCACATAGATAAAGATCAAATTTGCCGGAAGTACAGCCAGCAGGATCAAAGAGATGGCGCAAAAAACATAACTGACAATCACGATCTTTCTTTTTGTCCCGA
>CAMODY010000015.1 GCA_946611595.1 uncultured Clostridia bacterium
GAGCAGGTGCTGCATATCTGGATGGAAGAGGCTGAGCCAAAGGAGCGCTTTGGAAGGTATTTGGATCGGATCGGAGTTGAAAACTTTATTGCAAAACTGAAGTTTTAAATCTATCTGAATTAGAGAAGATTCGTGCAAATACAACCTTCGAGACAGAAGTGAATTAATAAAGGAAACGGAAACAGTATTGACAGGAAAAAGCAGACATGAAAAACATGTCTGTTTTTTTGCTCCTGCGAAATGGCTATGAATCTACCCGGGCCATAAACTCAACCAGGAATTCGTCTGTATGATCTGTCAGGAACGGACCGATGAGATCATAGCAATATAAGTCTGAAGTGATCCTGAAATTATGATCTTCTGCATATTGTCGGAACAATCTAAAGCAATTGTTTCGTTTCTCATAGTCGTTCGTAATAAGATCGTCCCCAAAACAGAAATGCAGATACAGTCCTTCAGGTTTAATCTGCAAATGTTCTTCCGGTATGGAAGACGGATCTTCAATCTTTGACATCAGAAGATCTTGTACAAAACGATCACGCATCAGGTTTTCTCTTAGCATACGAAAAACCAGCATAGGTCTTTGCGGTGATGATACAACGACCGGATCAATCATATGCATACGGATCTCTTTCAAGGCCTCAATTGATGAGTATCTTCCGGAGAAAGGAGTTGTATAAAAGTATTCTTCTTTGCAAAACTCAAGTTTGGGGATACGAAGCGGTTTATTGAATGCGTCAATCGTTGTAGTTTCTCCGGCAAGTACTGTGTTATAGCGTTGTTGGAGCTGCTCCATTTCATTTATACAACGCTGCTGACTGATATCCAGGGCATTCAAATATCTTGGGATCGAACGATCCTCGACATACTCTCTTATCTCCTGAATCGATAATCCGATCCTTCTTAAATGAGCAATATACTGGAATAGATAGAAATCCCTCGTCGAATAATATCGATAATGGTTTTCTTCATCCACCTGTGGTTTGATCAGCCCTTCTTTTTCGTAATGATATAAGGTGCTGCGATTCACTCCGCAGGCATTAGCAAATTCTTTTACAGAAAATTCATGATTGAATTCAGCAAAATTCACAAATAAATCCCTCAAAGTTTGTTGAAAGTGATTTTTGACCTTAGTGTTACTTCAAAGTTTATCATATTATTAAAAGAAACGCAGTATTGAATCTTTGTACACTTATAAGTTATTGGAATGGACTTACATGATTCGTATTTGGGCATCGATGAGAAGGAGGACGCAAAAATGGTCAATAACTATGATGCAAGGAAATTTAACACGGATGTACTTGTCTGTGGAGGTGGTGTTGCAGGAGCTGCAGCAGCAATCGTAGCAGCAAGAAGAGGATTGAAAGTTCTTGTCCTCGAATACGGTATTTCTCTTGGCGGGCTAGCTACAAACAATTATGTCACAGGTATTGCAGGACAAGTTGAAGGCTTAAGCCTCGAATGGATCAATCGCTGTATCGAAGAAGGATATGGTCAGTGGAGACCGCATCTTCCGTTATTTGATCCTGACAAAGCAAAAATTCTACTGGAAACCATGATCCATGAGCATGGCGGCCGTATCCTTTATGGCACACATGTTGTAGATGTAAACATGGAAGAAGATGGCAACAATATCAAGAGTGTTATTGCCTATAGCAAATCCGGAAGAATGGAGATCTCTGCTAAGGTTTATATTGATGCAACTGGTGATGGTGATGTTGCAGCGGCAGCGGGCGCTCCTTACGAAGAAGGAAGTCCGGAATTTATGGGTTTGAATATGGGAACAACTCTGGCGTTCCGTTTTACTAATGTCAACTGGGCAGCTTATCAGAAAGCCAATGGAGAATGGGCTAGGAAGCAGATCCAGGAAAAAGGAAAAGTAGATTGTTACGGACTGTATAATGATATGCATAGAAAAGCTCTTGAGGCCGGCGATCTTCCTTACTTTGTATTCCCATCTGCATTGATGTATCCGATCCCGGGATTCCCGGAGGATTCGATCGATGTTTCTGTTATGACCTGCCACAGTTTCTACAACCATAACACAGATGTAGAGGATCTTACCCGTCAGATCGTAGAGCAGCATCAGCAGATCCTGTTTTTGGAAAAATTCTTTAATAAGTGGATTCCGGGCTTTGAAAAAGCTAAGGTATCCGGTATCGGAAGTTTGCATGGAGTGCGGGATTCCAGAAGGATCATTGGAGAATATGTATTTAAGGCATCAGATATTGCATGCGCAAGAAAATTTGAAGATGGTATCGTAAGATTTCCGGAATTCTTTGATACGCATCATCCGACCAGTCCTTTGCAGGGCTTTAAGCGGCATATCCATATGGAAAAACCAGAGGAGCCAACGGTTACGATTCACGATGAACGCTTTGAAGGACATGAAATGCATCGCTTCGGGGCACCGGCAGGCGTACAATGTAGACCGAACCCGAGAGATTACTGCGAGATTCCGTTCCGTTCACTTGTGCCGCTCGGCGTAGACAATCTCCTTCTTGCAGGTAGATGCGTATCTGCTGAGTTTGACTCCTGCGGAGGAGTCCGTGTTATAGCACCATCAATGGGAACCGGACAGGCTGCTGCACTTGCGGCTGAGATCGCAGTCCGGGAAGGAACCAGGATCCGCGATATTGACCCGAAACTGATCCGTAAAAAGATGATCGAAGAAGAAGGTGTGGAATTAGACAAACCGGTCGATGGATATTGGGAAGAGCGGACACATAGAGAAGGAACTCTGATCGTAAACTTCACCGATTCGGCGGACATCATTACTCCACAGGGAGTCGTACCGTTCTAGACCGTTTATTGAGTTGAATAAAGATAAGTAAGAGAAGATAGCAACGGAGGTTTTCATGACACCGAAAGAAAACTATCTGAAAGTCTTAAAAGGGGAAATCCCGGAGTGGCTCCCTATTGACACATATACCTTTTATCCTCCGTGGTTTACCCCAGGAATCATCTGCATCCGCCCGGAGATCTTTAACATCGGGCGCATGGGAGGTACGGATTTCTTTGGAGTAAAGTTTATTACGACAGAGAGCACCGGTGGTCAGGGAATGCCGGATCATAGTCAGATCCTGCTGAAAGATATCCACGACTGGCCTAATGTGATCAAGCTTCCGGATATCAATGAGTTTGATTTTGAGGAGATGGCACGGAAAGACCTCGCAAGAGTCGACCGGAGCCAGACCGCAGTGGAACTGGGAACCCATGTTGGATACTTCCAGCTGCTAATGGAATTCATGGGCATGACGGAAGGTCTGATCGCCATGTATGAGGAGCCGGAAGAGGTTTACAACCTGATGGAGTATCTAGCAGACTGGCTGGATGAATTCTTTAAACGAAGCATCGATGCTTATAAGCCAGATGTTTATGCGATCACAGATGACATTGCTTCATCCCAAAGTACATTTATGTCGAAGCAGGTGTATCGGGATTTGATCAAACCCTTCCATGTCCGTATGTGTGAACATGCCAATCAGCTTGGAATTCCGATCGACATGCATTGCTGCGGACATTGTGAAGACTTTATTGAAGAGTGGTTTGATTTCAATGTCATCATGTGGAACTGCTGTCAGTGGATGAATGATCTGGAAGGAATCAAGAAGAAATACAGCAACCGCCTGATCTTAAACCGCTGCAACAGTTTGGATGATCCGCAGAATTTCTCGGATGCAAAGGAAGAGGACGTTCGTGCCTGCATCCGGAAGTATATTGATACCTTTGCTCCGGGTGGCGGTTATATCTTTGGAGCATATGTGTTTGGTCCGAACGGGGATGCGACGATTGCCAAACGCAATATGTGGATGATGGATGAGTACAAGAAGTACGGTATTCCGTGGTATAAGAATCATTCCTGACAGACGTGCTGAGGCTCACATCCCGGCGCTGTCTTTGGAAGGCAGGTATAAAAAATGATACAAACTGACGAATTGAAAAAATACATATTGGATTCTGGGGCAAAGCTCGTTGGAATTGCTCCTGCAAGCCGATTTGAGGGGGCACCGGACGGGAAACGACCAGAAGATCTTCTTCCGAGCGCAAAATCGGTTGTTGTGATTGGAATCCGTCTTGTGGACGGAGCGTTACAGAGCGTATTCCGTGCCATGGAAGAGGGAAAAAATATCTTCATGGTTTATTCGGAACCTATTGCGCTGCATTGATCCCAAATATGAAGGTCGGAAATCTGACACTGGAAACCGCAAAATATATTGAGAATACAATGGGAGGCATTGCTGTTCCGACTGCAACCGGACCTTACCAGCACGACAGCGCTTTTTCACAGAGACGGGCGGCTGTCGCTGCAGGACTTGGTGAGATGGGAATCTCCGGTTATGTGATTACGCCGGAGTATGGTCCGCGTGTCCGCTGGGGTGCAATCCTGACACAGGCAGAACAGGAGTATGATGAGATGCTTTCGGATGAGTTTGTTTTTTGTGCAGGAAAAGAGGCGTGCGGAAAGTGTCTTACTGTCTGTCCGACGGCCGCTCTGGCTTCCGAGAATATGATCACATTTGAAATGGATGGACATCAGATCAGGTATATTGATGTGGATCTTATGGCATGCAAGGCAGGATGCATGGACCTCGAAGTAGCACCTCATCCATCTAAAACAGAAGTGCAGGCGGAAATCGACCGGAAAGGCTATGATCCGGGAGATATGCTGATCCCTCCAACCTGGAAGTGCGATCGTTGTCTGATCTACTGTCCGGCAGGCGAATAATAAAACAAAACATCAGTGAATTTCATATTCTTCTTGAAAACATTGCGGGAACCCCCTCTTGTTTGAAAGAGTGCTTTTCATGTTCTTCATAACAAAGTTCCCGCATTGTTTTTTTATCTGCTTTTTTTTCGGTACGACTGCGGGGAGCAGCCGTATTTCTTTTTAAATGCCCTGGATAGATAACTTGGGGCAGAAAACCCGATAAACTCCGTGATATCACTAATGCTCATTGCGGTGTTTTCCAACAATTCTTTCGCTTTTTCCAAACGGATCTCATGTATGATATCGATATAATTCTGACCTGTGTACTCCTTAAAGCAACGGCTGATATGCGCGGTACTGTAGTGAAATGTATTAGCAAGATCTTTTAATGTGATCGTTTTATAGTTCATACGCATATATTTCAGCATTTGCGGAAACTCCGCGACTGAACGACGTGATTCGCT
The DNA here is from genome assembly GCA_946611595.1 of uncultured Clostridia bacterium. Lineage (GTDB taxonomy): Bacteria > Bacillota > Clostridia > Lachnospirales > Lachnospiraceae > RGIG5612. Next base: position 5,176 of record CAMODY010000015.1, read on the forward strand.
GTTATAAAAATAAAAATTGGAATTGCTACGCATAAGATGGCAGAACATCATATTCATTCCGGCAACAGCGGCACGATCAGAAAAATCATCATAGATATAGGTTTCATACATAATTGCTTTGATATTTTTCCGGATATAGTCATTTCCGCTAATGTCAAAGAGCAAATAGTTCGGATCATCCGACTGCTGAAAGATCGCCGCAAAAAAACCAGAGAGAAGTTGGTTCGAAGAAAGAATATCAAAAAAGTTATCATTAAAAAACTGCTTTTTTACGAGAAGCCGGATTGCTCTGCAGTTTCGGTCCCTCGCAATCACCTGATGTTTGGAGCCGGGGGTGATGATAATCAGATCGTTTTCTTTTAAAACTCGCGCAGAATCCTCGAATACAAGGTCACAGCTTCCATTCATGATACAGTCGATCTCAAAGTAGGTATGGGTATGCGGAGGCTCATAAAGGAAGGGCGCAATCGCATAAGCCCAGAGATTTGCGTCACTGAACGCATGGAAATCGTTTACTTCATAAGAGGAGTCCTGAACAGGCATGCCGGTGATCGCGATCGGCAGATCATACAAAGTCCTGAAAAAAGTGTCATCTTCCATATCAAGAAAATCCATGGAGTCCGTGAAAGGGGATAATTCTCCCGGACGCTGAGGATGTGCCGCAAGCATAAAAGCATCGACAAACTTTAACGATGCCCAGCGGGCTTTGTCCGTATTATAAATTGTTTCCAGAATATCAACGATTTCGTTTAATGTTGATCGTGCGGTCTGTTGCGATAAGAGTTGATCTGTTTTCATTTCCTACTCCCTGAAAAAGAAGATACGCTTCAAATTTATCTGTTCATAAAAAAATCATAGCACTTTCCCAATATCAAAAAAAGTCAAATTTTTATCAATTCAGTTTGTATTTCAAAACGCGGCTTCTGCGTAAAATCAAAATGAATCATTACAAGTGTAGTAAGAAAGGAGAATTAGTTATGGCAAAAAAATGTTCTTATCTGAAGAAATATTTTGAACTGAGGGAAGGCCCTCAAGGGTTATATCCGGAACCGCTTCTTTGGAAAGAAGGCCCGGAAATGGAAGGCTTTGCAGGAAACTTTTTCTATACCTTTGTTACAAAGCCAACACAGTTCCATCCGGTTGAGGGTGCAGTTATCCATCCATACAATGAAGTCCTCGTGTTTGCGTCACTTGATCTGGACGACATCCTGCAGCTTCATGGAGAACTGACGATCGAACTCGGTGAAGAGAGAGAAGTCTATACGATCACAGAGCCGTCTTTTGTCTGCATTCCGGCGGGACTGCAGCATGGACCGGTAAAAGTAAATAATGTGGAACGTCCCTTTGTACACTTCGCTATGGGCATCGAAGGAGACGGCACTTATCAGGCAGAATGTATTGCTCCGGCAGATCTGAAGGATCCGGTGCCTGGAGAAAAATATGCGCATCTGATCAAGCCGCTACGTACGAATATGGAGAATATCCTGAATGATCCTGACATGAATCCGGAGAAACTGATGGCGGAGATGGAGGAACAGGGCGTAACCTTCGGAAGCGGTATGGGATATGAGGCGCTGATGGATAACAAAGGCGTTCTTCGCAGTGCTTTCGTTCAGATGGGACCGGGTAATGCTGATCAGATGGTATGGATCTTCGGAAACGATATGGAAGATTTCAATCTGAATTTCTCCTGGGGCTTTTATAACAGTCCGGGCAAGTGGCATCGCCATGGCGAAGTTCATGTACATCCGGAAGAGGAAATCCTTATTTTTGTAAGCCTTGATCCGGATAAGCCTCTGGATTTCGGTGCAGAAGTGGAACTTGGAATGGGCTGGGATGACGAGCGCATCGTCATCAGCAGAACTCCGGGCCTTTATGTTTGCCCGAAAGGTCTGCCACACCTTCCGGAAATTACAAGATGGGTAGACAGACCATTTGGTTTTATTGTCTGCAATATAGACTCCGGTCATGCATCTCCATGGGTTGAGACAGATGAGGACGGATCGATCCTTGATTCAGAAAGAGAAAAAGATTTTGGTTTCTAGGCAGTACGGAAATAAACAAATATCAGCGATAGGTCTTGGGCTCTGTGGACTTCGGACGCTGGCCGGACATTTTAAGAAAGACGAAGCTGTAGCTGCTTTGGGAAAAGCACTGGAATCCGGAATCAATTATATTGATCTGGGATTTCCGGAGCTTTGTCCTGACAAAGCTTTACTGAAGGCTTACGGGGCATTGCTGAATAATGCGGATGTTTCCATATGTGTGAAGGCAAATGTTCTGAAATTGACAAGCGGAGAAGAATTAACAGTTCAACTTCGGAGCTGTATGGAAGCATATGGAATCACAAAAGTAACCTTTCTTCAGCTTTACGGAGTGAACCGGACGGCGTGGAACCGTATCAGGGGAAACGGTGTGTTACAAAAGGCTGATGAGCTGAAAGAAACCGGAGCAGTGGAGAATCTCAGCATGCACTATACCGATGACCGGTTCTATCTGAAACCGATCCTGCAGGAAGGAATCTTTGATGGAATCTCCATTGAATTGAGTGCAATAGAACTGCCGAGGAATTCGGGCTCTTTGAAAATAGCAGGTGATTTTCATCTCGGCACGGTGGTTACCGGAGCATTGAAAAACGGATGTATTCTTTCAGAACTGAGTCTGAAAGATGCCATCTGCGCAGAATTTTTTGCCCCCGGAGTTTCTTCTGTTTTGCTGGAACTACTGACCGCAGAGGAAGTGCAAAAAGCTGTGGAGATCTCAGAAACATCAGACAGGGGAAAAGACTATGTCCGTGCCCAGCTTGCAGCAAAAAAAGCAAGAGATGCGTTTTATAAAAAAAGAGAAATCCAGTGTGAAGTCTGCAGATGCTGTATGCCATGTCCTGAGGGCTTTAACGCCCCCCGGATTGCGGAACTGTATAACGAAGCTTTAATGTTCGACGCGCCGGAGTATTCCGCACTGCAGTTTGAGATTGAAAATCTGGCAGGGAAAGAATGCGTCCATTGCGGAAAGTGCCAGAGCAAATGCCCACGCGAATTTGAGATCGGAACTATCGCGACCAAAGCTGCTGAACTATTCAGAAGCCAGTTAAAGGAGGTGAACTGCTGTGACCCGAGAAGAGTTTGAAGAATATGTGCATTATTTTAATATGCAGAATTACGACAAGCTGACGGAGTATTTTGCTGACGATCTGGAGGTCCAGTTTAACGACAACTATGACATTACCGGGCAGTATGAGTTGACACTTCACGGAATCGAAGGATTTTTGGGGTTTTATAAAGAAATGCATAAAACCATTTTAGAACTGATGGAAGTTGGATTCTGCTTATTTGACGGAACAAATCTTGTCGCGGAACTATATACGGAGTTTCAGGCAAAAGAAGATACGACGCTGGTAGTTGATCAATTAAAGAAAGGTGATGTTGTAATTACAACCAACTGGGTTTGTTATGACTTCAATGAGGAAGGAAAGTTCAAAAAGATCCGGATCGCCCATTGGAGGTGTCATAAACCGGAAACTGCACGATTGGTGAACAAGCAGTAGGAGGAGAGTGAGTTATGAAAACAAGTGTTTTTGGTAATTTTGGTAAACGCGGCTGGGGAATCATAATTTATACGATTTTTCTCTTTATGATCTCCGGTATTGCAGCAGACTCGATGAACATTATTTTCCCGGCATTAGTGCAGATCAATGGCTGGGATTATGCAACCTTAATGTCAATCTCCACACCGGGTGCAATTGTATGTGCTGTCGTCATTGCACTGTTTGGTATGTGGATCCAGAAAAAAGGACCGAAGATCGTAACGATCGTAAACCTGATCATTGTCTGTGTCGCATGGGCAATCGCGGGCTTTATGCCGACACTTGCGCTCTTTGCAATCGTATATGCAATGATGAGTGCATTTGGTACGGCTGCAGCGATGTGCTCGGCACAGACCTATATCAGTAACTGGTTCCCGAGGAAGAAGGGTATTGCCCTTGGCTGGGCAACGATCGGAATGCCGCTGTCCGGATGTATTCTTGTTCCGATCATGAACGGATTGACCAATAAAGCGGATGGAACGGTTCAGGTCCTTCCAAGTTTTCTGATGGTAGCAGGCATTGCTCTTGTTATGCTGATCGTTACTTTCTTTACGCATAATAACCCTGAAGATGTTGGATGTTTGCCTGATAATGAGCCGATCACAGAATTGGAAAGAAAAGCTCTGGCAGAACAGCCGGACGGTGTCTATACGACGAAAGAGTTATTAAAAACAAAACAGACCTGGTATCTGATCCTGGCATTCAGCCTTTTGTATATGGGCTTACTCGGTGTGGTCATGATGATCATTCCTCGTATGACAGCAGTAGGTGTTGCACAGAATACCGCAACCGCTATCTATTCAGGAGCTACGATCTTAGGAATTATCGGATCAATTGTCTGGGGGCTTATTGATCAGAGATGGGGAACAAAAAAGACCACGGTCCTTTACGCGATCCTTTGGACGATCATGTTAGCTTTGACCGGCTGGTCCAGCTGCGCGCTCAGCCAATGGGGAGTTATCGCAACAGTTATCTTCTTTGCAGTATTGTTCGGAGGCCTTCCGAATCTGTGTACATCCTGCATCATCTGGATCTTCGGACGTTTTGATTTCCCGGGCGCAAACAAGATCATATCCACGATCATCTCTCTGGTAAGAACGCTTGGAATCCTGATCGTCTCCTGGCTGATGGGTACCGGTGGAAATCTGTCTGTCGGCCTCGGAAATGCATACTGGATACTTGCAGCCTGCTCACTGGTCGGAATGATCTTTGTGATTTTGCTGAACAGAAACGGTATCAAGGCTTTGGATACGTCGCATATGTCTGATGAGGAATTTATCAAAATGGCAGCAGAACAGAAACAGGAATAATCATCTTTTGCCGGGCACGCATCCAAGCCAGAATACTCGTTTGCGCTGCCCGGCATTTAATAAGGAGCATGAATTATGCAGGAGTATAAACTTTTTTTGGCAGGCGAATGGATCGATACAAAGAGCGGAACCGTCAGGGATGATTTTGATCCTTCTGATGGAAGCGTTTTTGCAAAAGTCCATTTTGCCGGAGAGGTAGAAATTGAGACCGCCCTTGAAAAGGCTGAAGCCGCGCAGAAGGAATGGGCCGCTTTGCTTCCGGAAGTAAGAGAGGCGGTCCTTTTGAAAGCAGCCGACTATCTGGCTGCACATATGGAACAATTTGCAGAAAGGCTGATCCATGAGAGCGGTTCGGCATTTATGAAGACAATGGGAGAATTGGAAGAGTGTATCAATATCTTCCGCACAGCTGCCGGAGAATGCCGCAGGGTTGATGGGAAACTATATCCGGCAGATATTCCGGGACAGGTTTCGGCATTCGTTCCGCAACCACTTGGTATAGTCCTGGGAATTGCGCCGTTTAATTATCCGGTGCTGCTTGCGCTGAATAAAGTTGCACCGGCAATAGCTGCAGGGAATGCCTTTCTCTTAAAGCCATCCAGTGATACACCGGTCACAGGACTGATGATCGCGGAGTGCTTAGAGGCAGCGGGCCTCCCGAAAGGCGTCCTCAGTGTCCTCCCAATGAGCAGCAGTCTGGCTGAAAAGGTGATTTCAGATAAAAGAGTAAAGATGGTTGCATTTACCGGCTCTACGGCAGCAGGCAAAAAAATTGCCGTAAAAGCGGCGGAACATTTAACCAAGTGTGCGCTTGAGATGGGCGGAAAAAACCCGGTCATTGTGTTAAAGGACTATGATATCGATAAGGCAGTTACGATATGTGCTTTCAGTGGATTTTTCCATCAGGGACAGATCTGTATGGCCGGCAGCAGAGTTATTGTAGAAGAGCCGGTTTATGATGTCTTTTGCAGTGCATTAAAAACGAAAGCAGAAGAAGTTAAGCTTGGACCACCTGAAAATCCGGATACTATCATCGGACCGCTGATTCACGAGGAAAAATGTATTTTTATTGATGAATTAATTCAGGATGCAGTAGGAAAAGGGGCAAAAGTCCTTACCGGTGGTACCCACGAAGGACCGTACTATGCGCCTACCGTTGTAGCTGATGTTAGCGCTGATATGCGCATCTTTTATGAGGAGTGTTTCGGTCCTGTTATTGTTGTTGTCAAGGCAAGTGATGAAAACGAGGCGCTTGCACTTTGTAATGATAATGAGTATGGACTGTCTGCAGCCTTACTTACGAATGACTTATCGAAAGCATTATCGATTGCGCCGCAGATCGAGGCCGGAATGATCCATATCAATGATTCCACGGTCATGGGATCAAGACGGGCACCGTTCGGTGGCGTAAAGAGTAGCGGCATGGGAAGGGAAGACAGTGCATTTTCCATTGATGAGTTTACAGAAAAGAAATGGGTTACCATTCAGTATGGTGACCGTGGATATCCGGTATAAAAAATATATTGATAATCTGAAAGATAGCAGACCGGTTCTGAAAGAGCCGGTCTGTTTTGCTCAACTTCGGAAGATTCCGAACAGGCCTATGCGGTTTCTCACACCGGTTTTTTTATATATATTATGGATATGTTTCTCCAGAGTGGATTTGGTAATGCACAGTTCTTCCATGATTACCGGATCATCTGCGCCATTTAGCATCATATTAATGATCTCTTCTTCTTTACGTGTCAAGGAATAATCATTGAGCAGAGCTTTCGGAACAGAAAAGCCTGGAGCAGTCGGGTCAACTTTAAAGCCCCGATATCTGGTGACGAGTCGATAGAGTTTCAGTTCAATATGTGCTTTCAGTAGTTCTAAAAAGAACATTTCTTTTTCTGTAAAGTCACCATCTTCTTTCTTCCGGTAGAGACCGATCATGCCCAATTTAATATCGTTGTGAACAAAGGTTGCCTGAAGCGCATAGTAGAGTTTCTGCGGTTTATAGATTTCTTTATAAAGCGCGGAGTTACTCCATTCTTCTTCGTCACGGGAGTCAGTTGCCCGGAACACGCTGCTCCAGGGAGCCTCCATATACTCCCACCAGATTGAGCGGTAGTTGCCTTCTACAAAACGGGATTCATCAAAACTTTCCCCTTCCGGGCCGGTAAAGTAGGGCTCTTCATAGATAAACTCATCATTATGTGAGCTGACTTTTAAGGCCATTGCTTTGCTGAAGGGGATAATTGTTTTGATCTGTGAAAGAAGGATGCGGGAAAGGTCAGAAAAAGAATCGCATAAATTGATGCGGTAGATGACCTGGGAAATATAGGAACTTTCTTTCATCGTTAAATTTACTGACATAGGAACGTTTCCTTTCAGATGCTTTGGTTTTCTTCTTTGCTTGTATTATAAATCACCCCTTATCAAAAACAAGGGCTGAAATAGAAGAAAACCACTATACCTGTGGAATTTTGGTATAAAAATAGAAGCGATTGACAATTTAAAGAAAACCGGCGGGATTTTATACTAAAGAAAAGTCAGAAATCAGAAAGGAAGGTAGATTTATGGCAAAGATCATTACAGCAAAAGAAGCTGCACAGCTGATCCCTGATGGGGCAACCGTTGCCTGCGGTGGTATGGGACTTTCCGGCTGGGCAGAGGAGATCGGATGTGCGATCCGTGACAGCTTTATTGAAACTGGTCATCCCTGCAATCTGAATATTAAACAGGGAAGCGCCATGGGAGATTGGAGAGAGCGTGGTATCACTCGTCTTGGCGAAGGCGGCGAAGGCCTTGTCACCAAATGGAGTGCAGCTCATGTCGGAAGCGCATTTGCGCTGAACAAGCTGGCGGTTGACAATAAGCTGGAATGCTGGTGTCTGCCGCAGGGCGTTATCGTGAACCTCTGGAGAGAGATTGCAGCAGGACGTCCGGGTCTTATTACCAAAGTCGGTCTCGGAACTTTTGTTGATCCTCGTCTTGACGGCGGAAAGATGAATGCCGTTACAAAAGAGGATATCTGTAAGCTGATCGAGTTTGAGGGTGAAGAGTATCTGTTCTATAAATCCTTCCCGGTCGATGTTGCAATCCTTCGGGGAACGACAGCTGATACAGATGGCAATATTACATTTGAACATGAATCCGTTCTGAACGAAGGTCTTGCAATTGCTGAAGCTGTAAAACACTGCGGCGGTATCGTTATCGTCCAGGCGGAATACATTGCTAAAGCAGGAACCCTGCATCCGAAAGATGTTAAAATCCCGGGAATCCTGGTGGATTACGTTGTTCAGGCGACAAGCACACAGGCTTGCTGGCAGACGGAAGGGGTTTACTATGAACCTGCTTTTTGCGGCGATGTGAAAAAACCGGTCGACCGGATCAAGCCGTTGGAACTTTCCGAACGGAAAGTCATCTGCCGTCGCTGTGCAGCAGAGCTTAAGAAAGGTAATGTTGTAAATCTCGGTGTCGGCATGGCAGCTGACACAGCGTCAATCGTCGCGGAAGAGGGATTTATTGATGACATTATCTTCAGCACGGAATCCGGTATGGTCGGTGGCGTACCGGCAGCTCTTCCTAACTTCGGAAGCGCCTGGAATCCGGATGCGATCATGACGCACAATGATATGTTTGACCTGATCGACGGTGGTAATTTAGATGTTACAGTCCTCGGCATCGGACAGATCGATGAGATCGGAAATAACAATGTTTCCAAGTTCGGATCAAGCCTTACAGGCCCCGGTGGATTTATCAATATCACAAGTGCAACAAAGACGGTCATTTTCTGCGGAACATTTATGGCCAAAGGAAAATACAAGATCGGTGACGGAAAACTGGAAATCGTTGAAGAAGGAAAGATCCGCAAGTTCGTTAAGAACGTAGAGCAGATCACTTTCTCAGCAGAAAACGTAAAAAAGGACCAGACGATCCTTTATGTAACGGAACGCTGCGTCTTTAAACTGATCGATGGAAAACTGACCCTGATCGAAATCGCTCCGGGAATCGATCTTGAAAAGGATATCCTTGCGAACATGGACTTTGTTCCTGCTATCGCAGAAGATCTTAAAGTTATGGATGAAGGCATGTTCCGCGAGAACTGGGGAGGTTTGGCTCTTTGATTTTACTCGCTTGGGTAGTATAGAGGCGCGACCGAATCATTTATAAAAAATATAAGAAACAGAATGATAGATTGTTAATAAACAGGAGGCAAAGATGATTTTAGATCAGAAACATTTACGGTTTCAAAAACTGTGCAGACAGTTTGCGGAAACCGAGTTTACGAAGGAACTTCTGGATAAACTCGAGGAGACCGGTGACTTTGACTGGGATATTTTCAAGAAAATGTCGAAGTATGGTTTCTGCGGCGTAAAAATTCCGAAGGAATACGGCGGAGCGGGCGGAGACTATCTGTCCTATGCGATCCTGGTTGAGGAATTTGCCAGAGTTTCCCCTGTATTGTCTATTTACGCAAACACTTCGAACTCCTTAGGAGGCGGGCCGCTCATGCTGGCGGGTACCGAAGAGCAGAAACAAAAATACCTTCCGCCTGTTGCAAAAGGCGATGAGATCATGGTCTTTGCACTTACAGAACCGGGTGCAGGATCTGATGCCGGCGGTACGACAACCAGGGCAGAAGAGCAGGAAGACGGAAGCTTTATCTTAAATGGCCGCAAGACCTTTATCAGCGGTGCGCCGATGGCGGACTACTGTATTGTCTTCGCAAAGACGGATCCTTCCCAAAAGGGAAGCCGCGGCATTTCCATGTTTGTTCTGGATATGCATCTTCCGGGCGTTTCTCTCGGAAAACCGGAGAACAAGATGGGCATCAAAGGATATCCGACCTGCGATGTGATCATGGAAGATGTTCATGTTCCGAAGGACGCTTTAGTCGGAAAGAAAGATAAGGGCTTTGGATATGCGATGCAGACTTTGGACGGCGGCCGTCTCGGCATGGCAGCACAGGGCGTCGGCATTGCACAGGGATGCCTCGAAGAGGCTGTGAAATACGCAAAAGAGAGAAAACAGTTCGGCCGTCCAATCGCCAATTTCCAGGCTATCAGTTTCATGCTTGCCGATATGGCAACGGAGACGGAGGCTGCGAGACAGCTGGTTTACCATGCGGCGGAACTGAAAGATGCCGGTAAAGACGCAGGTATGGCTTGCTCAATGGCGAAATACTTTGCTGCGGAAGCTGCAAACCATGTGGCATACAAAGCAGTCCAGATCCATGGCGGATACGGATATATCAGCGAATATAAAGTAGAGCGTTTCTATCGTGATGCGCGTATCGTGCCAATCTACGAGGGAACAAGTCAGGTACAGCAGATGGTAATTTCCGGCATGCTGCTGAAATAGAAAGGAGGATTCGAACAATGAAAATTTATGTATGTGTAAAACAGGTTCCGGATACCTCCGGCGTTGTCGCAGTGAATCCGGACGGAACAATGAACCGGTCCAAAATGCCTACGATCATCAACCCGGACGATTTAAACGCAATGGAAGCAGCACTTCAGCTGAAGGAAAGCGAAGGCGCAACCGTCGTTGCTGTCTCCATGGGACCTCCGCAGGCAGGCGAAATGATGAGAGAACTGCTTGCAATGGGAGCAGATGAAGCAGTCCTGATCTCCGGAAGGGAATTCGGCGGATCCGATACTTTTGCAACCAGCCAGATCATTGCAGGCGGTATTCATCATTTGGGAATCGGAAAAGGTGATCTTGTACTTTGCGGCCGTCAGGCAATTGACGGAGATACCGCACAGGTCGGTCCGCAGATCGCGGAAAAACTGCATCTGCCGCAGGTGACTTATGCGACGGAAATCAAAAAAGACGGCGATACTTATACGGTAAAGCGTGCCTTGGAAGACGGCTATATGACAATTCAGGTAGAAAGCCCGTGTCTGATCACCTGCATTAAAGAGCTTAATGAGCCGAGATACATGAGCGTTGAAGGCGTCTTTGAAGCAGATGAGAAGCCGCTCGTGATTCTGGATTATGAAGCATTGAAGGATGAGCCATTGATCGAGGCTGACACGATTGGTCTCAAAGGATCCCCAACTAATATCTTTAAGTCCTTTAACCCGCCGGTCAAAGGACAGGGTGAGATGCTTTCCGGTACGGAAAAAGAAATGGCAGCTGCTTTGGCAGAGAAACTTTCTGCAAAGCACGTGATATAGAAAGGAGATCAGAAATGGCAGAATATAACAGCAGTGCAATTGAAGAATTTTCCGACATCTGGGTATTTTGCGAGCAGAGAGAGGGAAAGCTGATGCCGACGGATTTCGAACTGATCTCTGAGGGCAGAAAACTGGCAGACCAGCGTGGCTCGAAACTGATCGGACTTCTTCTTGGCGGCGAAGGCATCTGTGAAGCCGCAAAAGAACTTGGAGGATATGGTGCAGATAAAGTCATCGTTGTTGAAGATCCGGCTCTTGCCGTTTACACAAATGAAGCGTATACGAATGTTGTCTGTGACATCATAATGGAGAAGAAACCGGAGGTCCTTCTGATCGGGGCAAGCAACATCGGCCGTGATCTGGGTCCGAGATGCGCAGCCAGACTGCATACGGGGCTCACGGCGGACTGCACTCATCTCGATATCAATATGAATACCTACGTGGACTTTCTGGATAAGAATTCCAATGTAGATGTGGCGAATACGCAGTTCAAGATGGAAGATGTCAACATGAAGATGACCCGTCCGGCATTCGGCGGACACTTAATGGCAACGATTATCTGTCCGAGATTCCGTCCCTGCATGGCAACGGTCCGTCCGGGCGTATTAAAGAAAGCTGATTTCGATCAGGCGAAAGCGGATGCTTGTGAGATTGAAATTATCAAACCGCAGATCGATCCGTCAAATATCCACGAAAAAGTTATTGAAGTTGTAAAAGAGGCGAAAGAGATCGTAGATCTTGTCGGCGCGGATGTTGTCGTTTCCATCGGAAACGGAGCCTCCAAAGACGTGGAAACCGCCAAAAAACTTGCACAGGAACTGGCGGATGCTCTTGGTGGAGGTGTTGTCGGATCCAGCCGTGCCCTTGTTGACGCCGGCCTGATGGATGCAGACCGCCAGGTCGGACAGACCGGAAAGACCGTTCATCCGAAGGTTTATGTGGCGCTCGGCATCAGCGGAGCCATTCAGCATAAAGCCGGTATGGATAACTCCGAGCTGATCATCGCGGTCAACAAGAATGAGAATGAACCGATCTTTGAGGTGGCAGATTATGGTCTTGTCGGGGATCTCTTTAAGATCGTTCCTGAGATGATCGAAGCAATCAAAGCCCGGTAAAAAAATGTATACTATATATTAAAAAAGTTGTATAATAAACAAAATTATTAGGAGGTTAATGATACTCATTATCCTCCTTTTTTCTTAACGTATGCTTTGCATGCCTATTTTTTGATGAGCAAAAACGCAGTATAAAGGAGTAATTCGATGAGTAGAGAATGGACTGCAAAATGGATCGGACCGGAAACAGGAGATGAATCACATCCGGTCATCTTCAAGGATTTTTATATTGATGATGAGATCAAAAAAGCAACGCTTTACATCACGGGGCTTGGTATTTTTGAAGCCTATGTGAATGGGCAGAGGGTCGGAGGTGAGTATCTGACTCCTTATCAAAACGCAGGTGCAAAAGAGCTGCAGTATTTTAGTTTTGATGTAACGGATCTCTTACACTGCGGACAGGATTCAGAGGCAAATTCCATCGATGTTTTCCTTGGAAAAGGATGGAATGATGAAGATCCATTTGCTCTTAAGGCAGAATTTGAAATTGAAGTATACAAAAATCATGCATCGAATGAAGATGATATAGAAGAGTCTGCAGACGAAGCAGAATCTATTAACGATGAACTTGAAGGTCTTTTAGATGAAGGTTTCCTTGATGAAGCTCTGGCTGAAGCAGAGGCGGAAGTAGAAGAGCAAGAGACAGAGAAAATCTTTCTTTTAGCGATGAAAGGCGACGAAAAAATCAGCCCGGCGGATGCTCCATTTGAACTCGATGATCTGAATGAGCTGGATAACTTCCTTCAGGGAGTTATTGATCCGGCAGCAGAAAAGCCGGATGAGGGACACAGACGACAGGCTTCCTTCTTTACGATGGATGCGAATAAACCTGAAGAAGCTAAAAAAGATGAATCAGAGGAAGAAGATACAGAGGCGTTAGAGGCTGAGATCAGAGCAGCGAAAGCCAGACTTGAAGAACTGAAAGCAAGGCTTTCAAAAACGGAAGAAAAAGAAAAGCCGGATGAAGATGATATGGAGATCTTTGATTTTGAGGATTGGGACGAGGCGACTCCTGCAGCTCCTTATAAATCAGCTGATATTGATGAGGCTGAAGAGCTCACTTCTCCGGGTGCAGATTTAGAAGT
>CAMODY010000016.1 GCA_946611595.1 uncultured Clostridia bacterium
AATGAGATCTGATAATGCGAAACTTGGTGTTGCTCGTACACCAAATAAAAGTTTGATGTATGCACTGGGCATGACGGATGAAGAGATCAATCGTCCTCTGATTGGTGTTGTAAACTCTTTTAATGAGATCGTACCGGGACATATGCACCTGCGTCAGATCGCGGATGCTGTTAAAGCAGGTATTCGCGCTGCAGGCGGAACTCCGATCGAGTTCCCGGCTATCGCTGTCTGCGATGGTATTGCAATGGGCCATGTTGGAATGAAGTATTCTCTGGTTACAAGAGATCTGATTGCAGATTCCACAGAGGCTATGGCAATCGCGCATCAGTTCGACGGACTCGTTATGATCCCGAACTGCGATAAGAACGTTCCTGGTCTTTTAATGGCAGCAGCTCGTCTTAATATTCCGACAATCTTTGTAAGCGGCGGCCCGATGCTGGCAGGTCACTTAAAAGACGGAAGAAGAACCTGCTTAAGCCACATGTTTGAAGCAGTTGGTGCTTACCATGCAGGTACTTTAGATGAAGCGGGCGTAGAAGAGTACACAGAGAATGCTTGCCCTTCCTGCGGTTCCTGCTCCGGTATGTATACTGCAAACTCCATGAACTGCCTTTGTGAAGCAATCGGTATGGCTCTCAAAGGAAACGGAACAATTCCGGCTCCTTTGTCTGCAAGACTTCGTCTGGCTAAGAAAGCCGGCATGCAGATCATGGAACTTGTTGAAAAGAATATCTGCCCAAGAGATATCATGACAGAGAAAGCATTTGAGAATGCTGACGTTGTTGATATGGCTCTTGGATGCTCTACAAACACAATGCTGCATCTTCCGGCAATTGCTCATGAAGCAGGCCTTGAGATCAGCCTGGATATGTCTAATGAGATCAGTGAGAAGACTCCGAACCTCTGCCACTTAGCACCGGCCGGAGATACCTTCATGGAAGATCTTGATCAGGCAGGCGGCGTTCATGCTGTTATGAAAGAGCTGACAAAGAAAGGTCTTCTGCACACAGATGTTATGACCGTAACAGGCAAGACTCTGGCAGAAAACCTTGAAGGTGTAGAAAACCGCGATCCTGAAACGATCCGCCCGATCGACAATCCGTATTCCGCAACCGGTGGTATTGCAGTTCTGAAAGGAAATGTTGCACCGGATGGATGCGTTGTTAAGAAGAGCGCTGTTGCAGAAGAAATGATGGTTCATGAAGGACCGGCAAGAGTTTTCGACAGCGAAGAAGATGCGATCGAAGCGATCTATGCGAAGAAGATCAATCCGGGTGATGTTGTCGTTATCCGTTACGAAGGACCGAAAGGCGGCCCGGGAATGAGAGAGATGCTGAATCCGACTTCTGCTATCGTAGGTATGGGACTTGGCGCAAGCGTTGCTCTGATCACAGACGGAAGATTTTCCGGCGCAACCCGTGGTGCAGCGATTGGACATGTTAGCCCTGAAGCAGCTTCCGGCGGAAACATCGGTCTGATCAACGAAGGCGATATCATCTCCATCGATATCCCGAACTGCAAGATCGAAGTCAAAGTTTCTGACGAAGAGCTTGAGGCAAGAAGAGCAAACTGGGTATGCCCTGAGCCGAAGATCAAGACCGGTTATGCAGCTCGTTATGCAAAACTGGTAACTTCTGCAGACAAGGGTGCTGTATTAATGTAATTTATTTAAAGCGGGCGGGAGCACTCCTGCCCGCTTATACAGGTAGAAAAATGAGACAGATTAAAATATTTGATACTACATTAAGAGATGGTGAGCAGTCTCCTGGCTGCACCATGAATCTGAAAGAGAAAATCGAAATTGCCAAATGTCTGGAAAAACTGAAAGTTGATGTGATCGAGGCCGGCTTTGCAATTTCTTCTCCAGGAGATTTTGAATCCGTTAATACGATTGCCAAGAACATTAAGGAATGTGAGATCGCATCCCTGGCAAGATCTACGGAAAAAGATATTGATGCAGCCTGGGAAGCTGTCAAGGTTGCGGAAAATCCGAAGATCCACCTCTTTATCGCAACGTCCAAGCTCCATATGGACTATAAGCTGAAGATGACAGAAGAGGAAGTTCTTGAGCGCATCAAATATATGACAGCATATGCAAAGAAATATTGCTCCAGTATTGAGTTTTCTGCAGAAGATGCAACGAGAAGTGATCTCGCTTTCTTAGCAAAGGCAACGGAAATCGCAATTGCAAATGGAGCGACCGTTGTAAACCTTCCGGACACCGTTGGATATTCTACCCCGGATGAAATGAAACGCATGATCTCTTATGTATTAGAACATGCAGAAGGGGCAAAGGACATCGAACTTTCTGTTCACTGCCACAACGATCTTGGAATGGCAACGGCCAATTCCTTAGCAGGCGTTCAGGCAGGTGCAAGGCAGATCGAATGCACGATCAATGGTCTTGGAGAACGTGCCGGAAATACGGCGTTAGAGGAAGTTGTCATGGCGATGAAGACGCGTGCAGATTCCTTTACGGATGTCGACTGCAGGATCGATACGAAACAGCTTTATCGTGCAAGCAAGACGGTCTATAACGTGATTGGCCAGCATGCACCGCTGAATAAGGCAATTGTCGGACAAAACGCATTTTCTCATGAGTCCGGTATTCATCAGCACGGCGTACAGGCGAATAAGCTGACCTATGAGATCATGACACCGGAATCCATTGGTATCCATGTCAATAATATCGTACTCGGTAAGCATTCCGGAAAACATGCCTTCCAGGAGCATATCGAAGATATGGGATATCAGCTCAGTGACGAAGAACTTCTGAAAACCTTTGATGCTTTTAAAGCACTCTGCGATAAGAAGAAAAATGTTAACGATGCCGATATTGAGGCACTTATTCTTGATAATACAAGCGCCGAGATGGAAGTTCATGAAGATGACTACAGACTTGATTGGTTTGCGGTTCATACCAGTAACTTCACAACCAGCACGTCTACGGTATGCCTGAGAAAAGGTGATGAAAAGTTCGAGCAGGTAGCACTTGGTGACGGACCTGTCGATGCGGCGATCGCGGCAATCGATAAGATCATGAACCCGGGAGAGCATATCTTCGGCAAATTCAGCATCAATTCTGTATCCGAGGGTAAGGATACCTTAGGAAGCGTATCCGTTTCCCTGGAAACTCCGGATAGTAAGTTTATCGGCCGCGGACTTTCCACTGACGTGATCGAAGCGAGTATCCGCGCGTATATCAATGCAGCAAACAAGATGATTGCGGGAGATAAGAAGAAACGGATCTCCGTACAGGATTAAGTTTTCTGATAAACGGACAGTTTGATTTTTAGAAACGAAAGGATAGAAGCTATGAAGATGACGATGACCCAGAAGATCCTGGCAGCTCATGCAGGTCTGGATCAGGTGAAACCTGGCGATCTGATCGAAGCAAAACTGGATCTGGTCCTTGGAAATGACGTTACGACTCCGGTTGCTGTCGACGAGTTTAATAAGGCCGGCTTTACCAAAGTTTTTGATAAAGACAAAATCGCAATCGTGCTTGACCACTATACTCCGTGTAAGGATATCAAGTCCGCACAGCTTTGTAAGAAAGCAAGAGAGTTTGCGATCCAGCATGAGATCACAAACTTCTTCGATGTCGGAAAGGTCGGTATCGAACATGCACTTCTTCCGGAGCAGGGCTTAGTAGGTCCCGGAGATGCGATCATCGGAGCAGACTCCCATACCTGTACGTATGGCGCACTTGGTGCATTTGCAACAGGTATTGGATCGACGGATATGGCAGCAGGCATGGCAGGCGGATTTTCCTGGTTTAAAGTTCCGGCAGCGATCAACGTTAAATTGACGGGCAAGTTCCAGCCGTATGTTTCCGGAAAAGATGTCATCTTACATCTGATCGGACTGATCGGCGTAGACGGCGCTCTTTATAAATCCTTAGAGTTTACCGGAGAAGGCGTAGCAGAACTTTCCATGGACGACCGCTTTACGATTGCAAACATGGCAATCGAAGCCGGCGCAAAGAACGGTATCTTCCCAGTTGATGAGAAAACCTTAGAGTATGTAAAAGACCGCTTCAAGAGAGAAGTGAAGATCTTTGAGGCGGATGAAGATGCAGAATATGAAAGCGTTGTAGAGATCAACCTTTCCGAACTGAAACCGACAGTATCCCTTCCGCATCTTCCGTCCAACACAAAGACTGTTGATGAAGTTAAAGGACTGCATATCGATCAGGTTGTGATCGGCTCCTGTACAAATGGACGTATTTCCGATATCCGCGATGCAGCGAGCGTCTTAAAGGGCAGACAGGTTGCAGAGCATGTCAGATGCATTGTTATTCCTGCAACCCAGGAAATTTACAAGCAGGCGCTGAAAGATGGTCTGATCGAGGCGTTTATTGATGCAGGCTGTTCCGTATCGACTCCGACCTGCGGACCGTGCCTTGGCGGACATATGGGCGTTATGTGCGAAAATGAAAGAGCCATCGCGACCACTAACCGAAACTTTGTAGGCCGTATGGGACACACTTCAAGTGAAGTTGTTCTTGCTAATCCGGAGATTGCAGCAGCATCTGCTGTGAAAGGCGAAATCTGCACACCGGCAGATCTGGAGGTGTAATTATGGTTACAGGAAAAGTATATAAATTTCAGGATAATGTGGATACTGATGTTATCATCCCTGCAAGATATCTGAATAACACAGATCCTGCAGAACTTGCTAAGCATTGCATGGAAGATATTGACGATACCTTTGCATCAAAGGTTCAGCCCGGAGATATCATTGTTGCAGGCGCAAACTTCGGATGCGGCTCCTCGAGAGAGCATGCCCCGATCTCTATTCGTGCTTGCGGCGTTTCCTGCGTTATCGCAGAAAGCTTTGCAAGGATCTTTTACCGCAACTCACTTAATATCGGCTTTCCGATTTTAGAGTGCCCGGAAGCTGCTAAAAATATCAATGAAGGTGACCAGATCTCTGTTGATTTTGAAAAGGGACTGATCACAGACGAGACGACGGGACAGACCTTCCAGGCAGTACCGTTCCCGGCATTTATTGAGAATATCATTAATTGCGGCGGCCTTATGGAATACATTAAATCCAAACAGGATAATTAAAACAGGAGAACTGAGATGGAATTTAACATTGCATTAATCAAAGGTGATGGAATCGGCCCGGAAATCGTAGACAGTGCTGTCAGAGTTCTTGACGCAGTGTCAGAAAAGACCGGCGTGAAATTTAATTTTAAATCCTATCTGGCAGGCGGCTCTGCAATTGATGCTGTCGGACAGACGCTTCCGGAAGAAACCGTAAAAGGATGTTTGGAATCTGACAGCGTTCTGCTCGGCGCCGTAGGCGGAGAAAAGTGGAATAGCCAGCCGCCGGAAAACCGTCCGGAAAAAGCTCTTCTCGGAATCAGAAAAGAGATGGGACTTTTTACGAACCTGCGTCCTGCAAAGATCTATGAATCTTTAGCGGATGCCTGCCCACTTAGGAAAGATGTGGCAGAGCAGGGCTTTGATATGGTGATCGTAAGAGAGCTGACCGGTGGAATTTATTTTGGAGAGCGCGGAAGACGCGAAGGAAAATTCGGACCGGAAGCTTATGATACTGAAAGCTACAGTGTTATGGAAATCGAGCGTATCGCAAAGGTCGCTTTTGAAACTGCTATGAAGCGTAAGAAAAAAGTGATCAGTGTTGATAAGGCAAATGTTCTTGAAACTTCAAGACTCTGGAGAGAGACGGTGCATCGCATTGCAGCGGATTATCCGGAAGTTGAAGTAGAGGATATGCTTGTTGATAATGCGGCAATGCAGCTTGTTCGCGCTCCTGGAAGATTTGATGTTATGGTAACTTCCAATATGTTTGGTGACATCCTGTCAGATGAAGCTTCCCAGATCACAGGCTCTATCGGTATGCTGCCTTCTGCATCTTTAGGAGAGGGGACACGCGGCATGTATGAGCCGATTCATGGAAGCGCACCTGATATCGCAGGACAGAATATTGCAAACCCGATCGCAACGATCCTTTCTGCTGCAATGATGCTCCGCTATTCATTTGATCTTCCAAAGGAAGCAGACATGATCGAAAAGGCAGTGAATGATACCTTAAATGCCGGACTTCGCACTGTAGATATTTATGATAAGAATACCTGCACAGGCGAGCCTCTTGGCACAGTAGAAATGACCGACGAGATCATTAAGCGCTTATAGAAAATTCTGTAGATGGTTTCTCTGTTTCTATAGTTGCATTATCGGAAATCGATAGACATATTAGAAAGCAACTTCTTTTTGCAGAGGCAAATCATTAGTTTAACAGAATATTTGAACCTTTCTATATTTATACGAGGAAAATATATTGTATTGCTAGAAAGAGAGATATGTTTTCTAAAAAGAAATAGTATTTGTGAAGATGTACCTATAGAATGCAGTTATTATTTACCGTATTAGTTTGTTTAGAAACAGTAGAGATTTGTAAATAGATGCGAGGTAAGAAAATGTTGGATATTAAGATTACGAAAACAGAAACACCGAAGGCAAAACCGGAACATGTAACAGGATTTGGAAAGATCTTTACGGATCACATGTTTGTTATGAACTATGAGACAGGAAAAGGCTGGTTCGATCCGAGAATCGTTCCTTATCAGAACCTTTCTCTTTCTCCGGCAAGCATGGTCTTCCATTATGGCCAGGAAATGTTTGAGGGACTTAAAGCATACAAAGGCGATGATGATAGGGCATATCTTTTTCGTCCGGATATGAACGCAAAGAGAACGAATAAAACAAACGAACGTCTCGTTATTCCGGAGATTCCGGAAGAGGACTTTGTACAGGCAATCAGAGAACTTGTAGCAGTCGATAAGGACTGGATCCCGACAGAGCCTGGAACATCCCTGTATATTCGTCCGTTCATTATCGCAACCGATGATTTCTTAGGCGTGGCTCCATCCAATACCTACCTCTTTATCATTATCCTTTCCCCGAGTGGAGCATACTATGCAAGCGGTTTGGATCCGGTTGGAATCTGGATCGAAGATGAATATGTCCGTGCAGTCCGCGGAGGTATGGGATTTGCAAAGACCGGCGGAAACTATGCTGCTTCCCTGATCGCACAGGTAAAGGCACATGATGCAGATTATGCCCAGGTTCTCTGGCTTGATGGCGTAGAAAGAAAATATATCGAAGAAGTTGGCTCCATGAACATCTTCTTTGTAATCGATGATACAGTCGTAACTCCGATGTTAAACGGAAGTATCCTTCCGGGTATCACAAGAGATTCCACACTTTTCCTCTGCAAACAGTGGGGATTAAAGACCGAAGAAAGAAAGGTCTCTGTGGATGAACTGATCGAAGCGCAGAAGAGCGGAAGATTAAAAGAAGTATTCGGAACCGGTACAGCAGCTGTTATCTCCCCTGTTGGAAAGCTTCGTTACGAAGATGAAGTCTTCACAATCGGTGATGGAGGAATCGGACCGATCACACAGAAACTCTACGACACGATCACAGGAATCCAGACCGGAAAACTTGCGGACGAATATGGCTGGAGAGTAGAAGTTTAACCACGTCTTGAACCAATTATAAAAAGAATTATCCGCTGTGTTTTTTGCACAGCGGATTCTTTGACAGGAGAATCAGAATGCTTACACTAGACAGAGTCTATCAGGCAGCGTTTGCACTGAAAGACGTTGCAAGAAAAACAGATCTTATTTATTCAGATAAACTTCCATCCGATGGAGAACTGTATCTGAAGACAGAAAACCTTCAGGTGACCGGCAGCTTTAAGCTGCGCGGTGCCTACTTTAAGATCAGCCAGCTATCGGCGGAAGAAAAGGCACGCGGTATTATTGCCTGCAGCGCTGGAAACCATGCACAGGGTGTGGCACTGGCTGCTTCAAAGATGGGAATTAAAAGCATTATCTGTATGCCGGATGGAGCACCGATCAGTAAGGTGGAATCTACAAAGGCATTAGGAGCAGAGGTTGTACTTGTTCCGGGTGCATATGATGATGCTTATGAAAAAGCCTGCCAGCTGAAAGAAGAGATGGGAGCTACTTTTA
This sequence comes from uncultured Clostridia bacterium, assembly GCA_946611595.1. GTDB lineage: Bacteria > Bacillota > Clostridia > Lachnospirales > Lachnospiraceae > RGIG5612. The sequence continues at coordinate 8,015 of CAMODY010000016.1, forward strand.
TTCATCCGTTTGATGACGAGGATGTTATCGCAGGGCAGGGAACGATTGGTCTTGAGATCTTAGACCAGCTTCCGGATCTTGATATGGTCCTTATTCCAATCGGTGGCGGCGGACTTGCGGCAGGACTTGCTTATGCAGTTAAGAGTCTTAAGCCGGACGTAAAAGTAATCGGCGTACAGGCAAAGAACGCTTCTGCCTTTGCGGAGAGCTTTAAAGAAAAGAAAGTGATCTCTCACGATACCGTTGCAACCTTTGCCGATGGTATTGCGGTTAAGACTCCGGGAACTACAACTTTTGAACTGATCAGTAAGTATGTGGATGAGGTCGTAACGGTAACAGAAGATGAGATCGCGGCTGCGATCCTTGCACTTATCGAAAAACAGAAGCTGATCACGGAAGGAGCGGGAGCTGTAGCAGTCGCTGCGGCAATGTTTGGAAAAGTGGATGTTACGAACAAGAAAGTCGTTTGCGTCCTTTCCGGCGGAAACATTGATGTTAATATCTTATCCCGCGTTATCACAAGAGGATTGGTAACAAGCGGAAGAATGAGCAATCTGACGATCGAACTCGAAGATAAGCCGGGACAGCTTACCGGAGTTTCCGAGATCATCTCCCATTGTGGAGGAAATGTGATCAGCGTTCTTCATGAACGCTCCGATGCGAATATGGCAATCGCAAGCTGCTTCTTAAAGATCGGTATGGAAACGAGAGATGCTGCACAGATCGAAGAGATCCGCAACGCGCTGACAGAAGCAGGATTTAAAATCGTAGATTGAGCTGTTTGAAATACTTAAAAGAAAAGCCCGGATGTGTAAATGAACATATCCGGGCCTGTTTGTGAAGATGAATCCAATTATCGTTTATATAATCATCATATATCTTGTTCTCATGAACCTTTTAGGCTTTATCCTGATGGGCGCGGACAAACGCAAAGCAAAGCTTGGCAAATGGCGCATTCCTGAAAAGACCTTCTTTATCGTCAGCATCTTAGGAGGAAGCTTAGGGACCTGGCTTGGAATGTATGCATTCCGTCATAAGACCAGGCATTGGTACTTTGTCGTCTTCATGCCTCTGATCTTTATCGCACATGTTGTACTTGCAATCTTTCTGCTAAAATAATAAACAAGGTGACAAGGGGACAGTTCTTTTGTCACCATGACTGAAATTAAAAAAGCACAAAAACTTTAGTTTTACTAAGAGATTTTGTGCTTTGATTATTTTCCGTTACTTTGCTTTAGTTAAAATCAAGTGACAAAAGAACCGTCCCTCTGTCACATTACAGAAGTCTGACACCTGCTTTTTCGCAGGCCTCTACGGTCTCGCTGTCCCAAACGCTTGCCTGGACTTCACCGATATGGGCGGAGCCCATGAGGAGCATGCAAAGACGGGACTGTCCGATACCGCCGCCGATCGTAAGCGGAAGTTCGTCGTTTAAGAGGCTCTTATGGAACGGAAGTTCTTTGCGTTCTTCACATCCTGCAATCTTCAGCTGTCTTTCTAAGGATTCCTTGTCAACACGGATACCCATGGAAGAAATCTCTAATGCACGTCCTAAGGTCTTGTGCCAGAAGAAGATATCGCAGTTTAAATCCCAGTCATCATAGTCCGGTGCACGTCCGTCGTGAGGCTTTCCGGATTTTAATGCGCCGCCGATCTGCATGATGCAGGCGGTCGGATGGTTTTTCACAAATTCGTTCTCACGCTCCTGAGGCGTAAGATCCGGATACATATCCTCAAGTTCCTGTGTTGTGATATATTCCACATCACGGCTAAGATCAATGTCAATCTGTGGGTAGTGGACCTTCATATGATCGGCTGTGTTGCAGATTGCATGAACGATCGCGCGAACGATCAGTTTTAAGAAATCCAAATTGCGGTTTTCTTTTGTGATAACTTTTTCCCAGTCCCACTGATCAACATAGATAGAATGAACATTATCCAGTTCCTCATCACGGCGGATGGCGTTCATGTCAGTATATAAGCCGTTTCCTACACGGAAATCGTAGCGTTTTAAAGCATATCTTTTCCATTTTGCGAGCGAATGTACAACTTGTGCTTCATTGCCGCCAAGTGCCGGGATATCAAAGGATACAGGACGTTCTACGCCGTTCAGGTTATCGTTCAGTCCGGATGCCTCCATAACAAACAGCGGAGCAGAAACACGCTTGATATTCAGCGCATCCTTCAGCTGCTGCTGGAATACTTCCTTAATGTAAACGATGGCCCGCTGGGTATCATACTCGTCCAACGGAGACTGGTAACCTTCCGGGATATAGACTTTGCTCATGGTTTTTATCCTCCTTACAATTCCCTGTTTTTTTGTCTCCCGTAGCTCCTAATGGTGTCTAATCAGAAAAGGCAACGGAGCCGGCGAGACATTTGTCTCTAAGACACCATTGCCTTATTTAAAGCGTATTATCTGCTTTTTTTTGCTTTTTGTCAATCAAAAATAGAATTTGCTTTTAATCAGAGCCTGTGTAATACTTTTGTTATAGAAATGAAGGTAGTTATTGAAAGGGGATAATAAAATGAAAAACATGAAAAGAATTGCAACTATAATTCTTGCCATTGCACTTGCAGCTATGTTTGTAGGCTGTGGAATCGCAAAGAATGAAGGCGGTAACGGAGGCGGAGCAGTTGTAACTCCGAAGCCGGAAGAAAAAACGCTTGAAGGCACCTATTATGCAGATGTTGATATTTCTGATATTGTTGCTACTCAGATTGCAGACGAATATGATATCGATGCATCAGCGCCGCTGCTTATGAATTTATCATTAACTCTGAAGTCTAACAATATGTATGAGATGGCGTTTGATGTAGAAAAGTTTTTCGCCAACACAGAAGATTATTATTACCAGATCTTTCCTGCGCTAATTAAAAGTATTTTTGCTGATCAGGGAATTCCGGAAAGCGATATAGAATCAACTCTTAAAGGCTTAGGTTATGATAGTCTGCAGGCTTATTTGGATGAAATGGTAGTACAGGCTATGGATGAGGTTCACAGCCAGTATTCATCCAGCGATGCAAGTTTTATTTCAGAAGGATCATATAAGGTTGATGGCGATAAGATCGAATTGTTTGACGGCGGCGTTTCTACTCCTACTGATTCGGGTGTGATCAACAGCGATGGAACGATTACCATTGAAGATGTTCCTGTTGAAGGCGGTTTAATGGACGTAACTTTTTCTAAATAATTTAGGAAAATCGATATTTTAATTGTCAGATTATTTTCAAGCGGGCTCTGCATATGCAGGGCCCGTTTTTATCTTAGCTGTCCATGTTCTTCTATTGCGCGAAAATAAACAAATGCTTATAATAACGAACAACTAAAAAACGAAACAGATGACAGAAGGTGACAAAAGAACCGTCCCCTTGTCACCTGGATAAATGATGGGAGTATTTATGAAAAAAGAAAGAAAAGAATATTTAGATATCATCAGAAGTTTAAAAGGTGATGAAGAAGGAAGAAGAAAGGCAGCCGATTATGTCAGGGATTCTGATTGTGATACTTATGGCTATCCGGCGCCGTTTTCTTTTGTTCCGACGTTCTACAACTCAAAAGAAATCTCTTTTATGGAAAAGACTGTAGAAATAACGCACAGCGTTTTAAGCAAGGCAATCAAACATTATGTAGAAGATCCGGAATACCGGAAACTCTTCGCTTTTTCTGAAGCAGTAGAAAAGCTGATTCTGCTTCCTTGCGGATATGAAGAGCAGCTCCCGATCAGCCGCTTTGATTTCTTCTTAAGCGAGGATGATTTCAGTTTCAAGTTCTGCGAATTTAATGCAGATGGTGCAGCAGCGATGAGCCGTACCCAGATCGGCTGTGAGGCAGTCGCACTTTCCGAGAGTTTCCAGAAGTTTACGGAAAACCATGAAGTTGTTCCGTTTGAATATTTTGATACCTGGGTCAGCGCATTTCTTGATACTTATAATTCTGATATTCACGTGGCAAAGAGTGCAGACAAGACCGATGCGGAAGAAGGAAGATATCTGCCTCTCATGCCGAATGTACTGATCACAGACTTTAAAGAAGCTGTCACCTGGAGTGATGTGACAAGATATTTAGCAGCATTTGAGAAAGCCGGCGTAAATGCGCGTTTTGTGGATCTCAGAGACCTTAGCTTTGATGGAGAGCATTTAATTGACGCATCTGATGGTATGGTCTTTCATGCTGTTTACAGAAGAGTTACGACCAGCGACATCGCAAAACGTTATGAGGACTGTAAGGCACTGATCGATGCGGTTGCTGCTGAGAAGATCGTTCTGATCGGACATTTCCGTACAACGGTTCCGCATGCGAAGATGATCAATGTTGCGCTTTTAGATGAGCAGACAAAAGCCATCCTTACAGCTGAGGAGTGGGCGTTCGTGCAGGAACATGTGCTTCCGACATACCGCCTGCGCCATGACACAAAAGGACTTGATATTGCAGCGATCAAAGCGGATAAAGACAAGTGGATCTTAAAGCCGGAAGATGATTATGATTCCCATGGTATTTATGCCGGAGGCGACCTTTCCCAGGAAGAATGGGAAGAGAAGGTCGAAAGCCTGATCGATAAAGACTATATCGTAATGGAGTTTTATGTGCCGGCAAAATCAGAAATCTGCCTTCCGATACCGGCTGCTGATGATCTTAAAGATGATACTTATAATTCAGATAAGCCGGCTGGTCTTGTTTCTGCAATTGCTTATTATGCAGATGAGGCAATGAAAGAAGACTATGGAATCAAACCTTGGTTTTCGATGACAGGAACTTATTCCTTTAATGGTAAGTTTGGTGGTTTCTTCAGCCGCATGGGTCAGGAATTTGTTATTTCCGAAAGCCACCATGGAGTCAGCATCCCATCCTTTAGACTGATTGGAGAATAATTATGACCAATATCGCAATTTTAGATACCGATACATTAACAAGCGGCGATCTGGATTTTTCGCCGATCGAGGCATGCGGAAATGTCAGCTTCTTTGATCTTATGCCACAGGAAGAGATCGTAAAGGCGATCGGACAGGCGGAGGTCGTGGTTGTAAATAAAGCGCAGATCACGAAAGAGATCATGAATCAGCTTCCGAATCTGAAATACATCGGTCTTTTTGCGACCGGCTATAACAATATTGACTGCAAGGCAGCAAGAGAGCGAGGCATCGATGTCGTAAACGTTCCGGGATACAGCACAGATTCTGTTGCCCAGCTGGTTTTTGCGTTTATCCTTTCTCATGCAACCAATATAGCTTTTTATAATGAGTCCGTACATAAAGGAGACTGGATCAGCTGTCCCTCCTTTGCATACTTTCCGATGCCGATCGAAGAACTCTCCGGAAAGACACTTGGAATCATCGGCTTCGGAAACCTCGGAAAGAAAGTTGCAAAGATCGGCGATGCTTTTGGCATGAACATCCTGATCCACTCACACAGGAGCTATGAGGATTGCCCATACAAACAGGTCGATAAAGAGACGCTGTTTAAAGAAGCGGATTATCTTTCCATCAACTGCCCGTTAAATGAAGAGACGGCCAATATCGTCTGTGAAGATACGCTGAAGCTGATGAAGAAAAATGCGTTCCTAATCAATACTGCGCGCGGCGGCTGTGTGGATTCGAAGGCGCTGAAAAAAGCATTGGATGAAGAATGGATCTCCGGCGCAGGAGTAGACGTTTTGGTTTATGAGCCGATGGCAGCAGATGAGCCGCTTTTTACGGCAAAGAACTGTATGATCACACCGCATATCGGCTGGGCTTCCATCGAAGCCAGAACCCGTCTGATCCAGAAGGTCGCAGACAATATCAATGCATGGAAAGAAGGAAATCCTATCAATGTTGTAAACTAAGCGGGATATTGATTGACACTTATGCAAGGATATGTTTTAATAATTTAACCCATTAAATATTTAGGAGAGTTATGAAAAGAAGAGTTCTGCTTGTTTATAAATAATGTGATTTGTTTCGCCGGCTCCGAGTGCGTATGCATTTTGTGAGCCGGTTTCTTGTATATAGGCAAACTTTTCAAGCTGATACATAATCTGAGGATCAATACATAGGAGGAAAAACATGGCAACTTATATCAAAGAGACTTCCCATACTTTTAACGAATATTTACTTGTGCCGGGATATTCATCAAGCGAGTGTTTTCCGGCAAATGTCAGCCTGAAAACTCCACTGGTGAAATATAAAAAAGGTGAAGAACCGGCAATCAGTCTGAACATACCGTTGGTTTCCGCAATCATGCAGGCGGTATCCAACGATACAATGGCTGTCGCACTTGCAACAGCTGGCGGCGTTTCCTTTATTTATGGATCCCAGACGATCGAAGAAGAAGCGGCTATGGTAAAAAGAGCCAAAGACCATAAAGCCGGATTCGTTCTCAGTGATTCAAATGTAAGCCCTGATAACACAATGGCAGATGTTATTGCCTTAAAAGAAAAAACAGGACATTCCACCGTTGCTGTTACAGACGATGGAACAGCTGAGGGCAAACTGGTTGGTATTGTAACCAGCAGAGACTACCGCGTAAGCCGCATGGATCCGGACACCAAGGTTTCTACTTTTATGACACCGTTCGACAAACTGATCTATGCAAAAGAAGGTGTAACCTTAAGCGAAGCCAATGATATTATCTGGGATCATAAACTGAATGCACTCCCGATCGTCAATGATAAAGGACAGCTGAACTCCTTCGTATTCCGCAAGGACTATGAGTCCCATAAATCCAATCCGGATGAACTCTTAGATGCAGACAAGCGTTATGTAGTTGGTGCCGGCATCAACACAAGAGATTATGAAGAAAGAGTTCCGGCACTGATCGAAGCCGGAGCGGATGTTCTGTGCATTGACTCTTCCGAAGGCTTTTCTGAGTGGCAGAAGAGAACTTTGGAGTGGATCCGTGATAAATACGGCGATAGCGTAAAAGTAGGTGCCGGAAACGTTGTAGATGAGGATGGCTTCCGCTTCCTTGCAGAGTGCGGCGCAGACTTTGTAAAAGTCGGTATCGGCGGCGGCTCTATCTGTATCACCCGAGAGACCAAAGGTATCGGTCGCGGACAGGCTACTGCTCTGATCGATGTCTGCAATGCAAGAAATAAATACTTTGAAGAGACAGGAATTTATGTTCCGGTCTGCTCAGATGGCGGTATCGTATTTGACCATCACCTCACCTTAGCCCTTGCAATGGGTGCAGACTTCATCATGCTTGGACGCTACTTTGCAAGATTTGATGAGAGCCCGTCCAACAAAGTCAACATCAACGGTACCTACTACAAAGAGTACTGGGGTGAAGGTTCTGCAAGAGCAAGAAACTGGCAGAGATATGACCTTGGAGGCGATAAAAAACTTTCTTTCGAAGAAGGCGTTGATTCTTATGTACCATATGCAGGTTCTTTAAAAGATAACGTTGCTTTATCCCTGAGCAAAGTAAAATCTACAATGTGCAACTGTGGAGCGCTTACGATTCCGGAGCTTCAGAAAAAAGCAAAACTGACTTTAGTTTCTGCAACAAGTATTGTAGAAGGTGGCGCGCATGACGTCATCCAGAAAGACAGCAGTACAGGAATTAAATAATCTTTTCTTGTAGTAAAAAAATAGTAAATGGCGTCTGTATGATTACAGGCGCCTATTTTTTATCTATTCAAAAAACGGAATGTGTGCTATAAAGAAGTTGGAAACGAGTTGACCTCCAAAACATATAAACGAAGAGGGCAATCAATTATGAAGAAACTAGGGAAAAAATTAATTGCGGGCACAGCATTTGCGGTTGCTGCAGCTGCGACAGCTGGCTGTGGTTCCGGACCGCCGTCTGTCTATGGGCCACCCGAGTATTTTGAACAAGAATCTGAATCCACTGTGCCGGAGGAAACTACTATAAATAATAATTTTAATCCTGGGGGAGAAATTCCAGAAGCAGTTTATGGACCACCGGAATGGTTTGAGCCATCTTCTGAGAATTTAGAGGGAGTATATGGCCCTCCGTCTTATGATCCGTCAACGAATATTCCGGAAGATGTTTATGGACCGCCGGAGTATTTTGAAAATCAGAACTAATTATGAATCGAAATGAACTTGACCTTGTTCAAATAAAGAAAGATCATTTAAAGCTGCTTGCAGATTATCGCAGGCAGCTTTATCAACATCCGATCTTAAAGTATCTGTTTTTAGAACTGACTTTAAGATGTAATGAACGCTGTCTTCATTGCGGCTCTTCCTGCGGAGATGTTCCGAGCAATGAGCTTTCTTTTACGCAGTATCAAAAAATACTTGACGATGTAAAGAAAGACTTTGATCTTAAAAGCTTCCAGCTCTGTATTACCGGCGGCGAGCCTCTTTTAAGGAAAGACTTTTTCGATATCATGGGCTATGCCAATGAGCTGGGCTATAACTGGGGCATGACAAGCAACGCTACTTTGATCGATAAAGAAGCCGCACATAAACTAAAGGAATGCGGCATGAAGACGATTTCTGTCAGCATTGATGGTTTAAAAGAATCCCATGATGCCTTCCGCCGCACACCGGGTGGATATGACAAAGCGATGCGCGGAATCAATGCTTTGATCGAGGAAGGTGGTTTTAAAGCCATTCAGGTTACGACGGTTTTAAATCATTCGAATATGAATGAGCTCGATGCTTTATATGAGATCTTCTGCGACATGGATATCGATTCCTGGAGAGTGATCGGAATTGAGCCGATGGGCAGAGCACTTCAATACCCGGAACTTTTGATGACGGCAGAAGACTATCGCAGGCTCTTTGATTTTATCCGCGAAAAGAGAATGGAGGATATGCCTGTCACTTATGGCTGCAGCCATTTTCTTGGATACCAGTTTGAACGGGAAGTCAGGGATCACTATTTTATCTGTAACGCCGGAATCTATACGGCTAGCATTCTCTGTAATGGAGATATCTGTGGCTGCTTAGATATTGAACGCAGGCCGGAAATGATACAGGGAAATATTCTGACGGATCATCTAAAGGACGTTTGGGAAAACAGGTTTGAGTTTTTCCGCAAGGGCTTAGATGAGATGAGCGAAGAGTGCAGCGCTTGTGAGCACAAGGACTTTTGCGCCGGCGGCGCCAGACACAGCTTCGACTATGATAATTGCCGCCAAAGGATGTGCTTTAAAGATACGTCTGTATTTGACTGTGATTATTAAATATGTTATAACTCTTAAGGCTTTTTAACGTCTAATTGCACAATTAAAGCTTGAATCATTAGTGCAAAACTTACAATCAACGACTCGAAGGATTTATATATGAACCAGAACATGATTACGGGCAAACCGGCCAGAACTCTGATCGCGTTTGTCCTTCCTATGATATTAGGAAACTTATTTCAACAATTTTATTCTCTTGCGGATTCCATCATCGTTGGAAGAACGCTTGGTCAGGATGCCTTAGCCGCTGTCGGAAGTACGGCTGCTATCGTCATGGTATATGTCGCGATTGCAAATGGCCTGGCTATTGGCTGCTCTGTTGTTATTTCGCAGCTTTTCGGATCCGGTGATTACGTGAAGATGAAAACTTCATTTAACACAGCTTTTATGACCTTTATCGGATTAAGCGTGCTTGCACTGATCATTGGATTTTCTACAGGAAATGCCATCGTCTCTCTTACCGGAATTCCGGAGAATATCGTGGCAGATGCAAAATCCTATTACTATATCTATGCTTTGGGATTTCCGGGACTCTTCTTCTATAATGTTTCGAACTCCGGATTTAATGCCCTCGGAAAGAGCCGGATGCCCCTGTTCTTTCTGATCATTTCATCGGTTCTCAATATCGGACTTGATCTCCTGTTCATTTTAGTATTCCATTGGGGCGTCGCAGGAGCTGCGATTGCAACAACGATCTCACAGTATTTAGCAGCGATCGTAGCCTTTATTTCTCTGCTTCACTATATTAAAAAGCATTTTAAAACAGAGCAGAAACCGAAGCTTTTTGACAGCAGGATATTGAAGACGATTGCAAAAGTCGGAGTGCCATCAATGATCACCTCATCTGTCGTTTCGATTGGTTTTGTCGCTCTTCAGTCTCTGGTCAACAGCTTTGGTACAGATGCTATGGCAGCTTATGCTGCAGCAGTTAAGATCGACGGAATCGCCATTGTTCCAATGGTGCAGATTGGAAATG
>CAMODY010000017.1 GCA_946611595.1 uncultured Clostridia bacterium
AATATTCATCATAAAAAATAGCCGTCCTGCACCTGGAAAGTAAGGGACGACTATTTTTTGTAGTTATTAACCTGAACGCCGGTCAGGTGGTGTGCACCCACCTTTCGGCTTTTCATTAATCACATTATAAAGAATCAAACACCAAATTGCAATAGCAGGGAAAAGGAAGAGATTGAACCCCAAAATAATTCTTGCTAAAATGTCCTCATGGTATATGAGGACATTTTAAAATACTTAGGACAACAGAATTTTGCAGTGACAAGCACATCCGGGGCAGCCGTGGGCCTGAACATTTTATATAACCGGGCAAACGGAGAGCCGCTGTTTTGTATTCTGGTCAATCATAACCTGAGTAACCATTTAGAGGCGGCGCAGGTGCAGCATATCCACTACCAGCTGGCTTCACAGGTTCCGGAGAGAAATATCCTTTTTATTATTGCGACCAATAATGTTGAGCGGGATAAAAAACTTACGCAGCTTTCCGGTATTCAGGTATGGCTTGCGGATTCTTATGACCGCAGACTTTTGATCTATGAAAATCAGCCGGATGACTTTTTCGGTTTGAAAGACGGACTTATCCAGGCGATAACTGAGACCCCGCAGGCAAAGGCGCAGATAGGACTTCGCTTTAAAAACTGGCCTTTTGTTACGATCGTTTTGATCGCGATCAATGTGATCTGGTTTATCATCCTGCTTGCAGGGGGCGATGTCAGCGATGCCAATTACATGCTTTCCAAAGGGGCAGCCTACGGGCCATATATTTTTGAAAACTACCAGTTCTGGCGGCTGATCACGAACATGTTCATGCATTTCAGTGCAAGCCACCTGCTGGGGAACATGGTGTATCTTGGACTTGCCGGATATACGATCGAAAAAGTGACAGGGCATTGGAAATTTCTTGCCCTCTATATGCTTTCGGGCTTCGGGGCCAGTGTCATTTCTGCAGCCTATTACTACCTGACCGGACAGAATACCGTTTCTGCCGGAGCAAGCGGAGCAGTTTATGGCTTGATCGGAGCGGCTGTTTATTTGATGGTCAAGAACAGGGGAAGAATGAGACCTGGAATGCTTTGGATCCGGATTGGAGTAATCTTGATTTTCCTGTTTTATTCAAACTTTATTAATACCGGAATCGATGCAGTTGCACATGCGGCGGGCTTTGTATTCGGCATACTGCTTTCCTTCGTGTTTATTGGAGGGAAGAAAGGAAACACCCGGCGGTTTGTTTGACAGAAAAAGGAGAATAGAGCATAATGTATATACAAGGTATATACATTATGCATTTCGAAAGGATTATTTATGACTACACAAATTGCAAAATGGGGCAACAGTCAAGGAATTCGATTAACAAAAGAAGTCTTAGAAACTGCAGGAATCAATGTTGAAGACGAAGTTATGATTGCTGCAGAAAATGGGAAAATAATAATAGAAAAAAACAAACGACATAGAACGTTAGAAGAACGGGCAGCAGCCTTTGGCGGTAAATTAGGCCCCTATGAAGAATATGATTGGGGTGATCCCGTAGGACGGGAGGTTTGGTAAACAACATGTCTATTGAACAAGGAACTATTATAGAACTGAGTAAAGAAAAAAAGAATGCCTTGATCCTTAGTAAGGACTTTTTTAACCAAACAGGACTTAGTGTTATCTGTCCGATTGTATCTAAAGCATCACAGGATGCACTTCATATTCCGTTAATTATAAATGGCAAGCAAATGATTGCCTTGTGTGAGCATCTGAAAACTGTAGATTTAGCTAAACGCCATTATAAAAAAATAGGAGCAATCTCTTTTTCGCAGATTCAGGAAGTCACTGATGCTGTGCAGGCCATTTTTGATTATTATCCTTTTGGATGAAATAGCTTTAGTTTATTAAAAACACAATTTCCATACACAGGAGGAAAAGAAATGAAAGACGAAAACTGCATTTTCTGCAAATTGGCAAATGGTGAGATCCCGACAATGTCTCTTTATGAGGATGAGGATTTTAATGTGATCTTTGATGCCGGCCCGGCAACCGTCGGACATGCGTTGATCCTGCCGAAAGAGCATTATAAAAATATCTTCGAAATTGATGAGGAAGTTCAGGCAAAGGCATATAAGCTGGCAAAGAAAATGGCACCGGTCCTGACAGAGGTGTTTGGTGCAGATGGACTGAATGTTCTGCAGAACAATAATGAGGCAGCAGGCCAGACCGTTTTCCATTACCATATCCACCTGATCCCGCGTTATGAAGGCGAGCATGCTATGGTTGCATGGACTCCGGGCGAGCAGGATAAGGAAAAATTAGAGAAGGCACTCGAAGAGATCCGCGCAAGATTATCATAGGTGACAAGGGGACGGTTCTTTTGTCACCTGAGTAGGAGGGAGAAATAATGACAAAGGTAAAAATTGATCCAGGCCCGTGTGGCTTTAAAGCAGTAGTAACAGCACAGATGAATGATGATGAGCTGTGTGATGTAAAGGTCGGATGCGGCTGTGAGGCAGTTCAGAAAATGATGGAAGCAGTTGGAACGGAATTGGACCCGTACGAAGTCTGTCTGGTGAAGCCGGGAAAAGGTCCTTTATATGAGTTTGCTTCTGAAAACTTTCCGGTTCATGTCTCTTGTCCGATCCTGAACGGAATCACAAAATGTATTGAAGTAGAAGCAGGGCTTGCTTTGGCGCACAATGTGACGATCGAATTTGACGAATAGCAGAAATCTTGACAATAACTGAATGTTCATTTATTATAAAAGCCTCCAGACGGAGGCTTTTATTGTTTTAATAAAAAAAGGTGACAAAAGAACCGTCCCCTTGTCACCTAGGAGGTTACGAATGAGAACCAGAGATCTGGATAAACAGCAAAGGATCAAAAAAGCAATCGTTACTGTGATCCTGAAAGAAGGGATCAACGGAGCTTCAGTTGCTAAGATCGCTCAGGAGGCAAGCGTCTCCCCAGCAACGATCTACATCTACTATTCAAATAAAGAGGAAATGCTGGCCGAGGTCTTTAAAGAGTACTCCCACGAATCCTACTATTATCTGATGGAGCAGATGCAGCCGGAAATGAGCGGGAAAGAACTGATTGAAACGATCGTGCGGGGCTTCTATTCCTACACCGTTGAACATGAAGAAGCATTCAGCTTTGTTGAGCAGTGTTCGAGATGTCCGTCGCTGGCGGAAACGGTTTGTGAAACAGAATGCTGCTGTGATGTGTTTGACCTGATCCATAAATATCAGGAGATGGGCATCGTGAAACGATACAGCGACCCGAACCTTTCGGCGGTTTTGTTCTCACCGGTCCGCTTCCTGGCCATGAACAGCCGCTCCATGCATTTTAATGCGGAAGACCAGCTTGCAGAACTGGTGCAGATGATGCAGGATCTGCTGCTCAACTGATCCTAGACAAGAATTAACAAACAGCGCAATAAGCGCTCAAAAAACAAATATATTAATGAAACACCCCCTGCCTTCGGGCAGGGAAAAAAATCCAATAAATATAAACGAACATTCACTTATCATAGGAGGAATAAAAATGTTAGTTGCACCTGTATACAATATGATCTTAACTCCGGATGCAACGCTGTATTTTCAGACAGAGCAGCTTAGAAAAAGCGCTGGAGATAAAGGAATCACAGTCAACGAAAAGATCATCCTGATTGTTGCGAAGGAAAATGAAAAGTTTCATGAGATGACGGAGAAGAGTTTTTATCCGATCGGTGTTGCCGGTGTGATCACGGATATTGATCCACAGGGCTACGCTGTGGTCAAAACCCGTTACCGCGTAAACCTTTCAAGTGTGGAGATCAACCCGGATCACACGATCCAGCTTGAGATCAGCCGCAGAAGTGATATCGATGATCTGGATAAAGACGTTGAAAAAGAGAAACTGAAAAACCTGCTTCAGGAAATGCAGGACTATGCGTCCGGCTTTGAGTGGGCACAGGCAGCAGAATATTATATCGAGCAGGTCGATACGATCGGCATGGCAGCCTGCATGCTGTCTCCATGGCTAAAGATTTCAAACGAAGAACGCTATGAGATCCTGGCAGAGGACAGCATTGCAAAACGAACTGAGCTGATCGAAAAGATCTTATATGACTTTCTGGAAGTTGGACGTATCACGAATGAAGCCGTCAGCTCCCAGCAAAAAGAATATCAGCAGATGTATAGAGAGTCTGCAATTAAAAGACAGATTGAGCATCTGCAGAAAGAGCTCGATGAGATGCATCCGGAAAATGTTACGGATGTACAGAAGTTTGCCCAGAAGATTGCAGATTCCGGCATGAATGAGACTGCACGTAAAGAAGCAGAGAAGGTATTAAACCGCTTGAGGCAGGAAGGAAAAGAAAGTGCGGAAAGCGGAATCCTTTATGATTATCTTGATTTTGTCACCAGTCTTTCCTGGAAGAAAGAAGATGTGGAACATATCAATCTTGAAGAAGCCAGAAAGATTCTTGATGAAGATCACTATGGCCTTAAAAAAGTGAAAGACAGGATCATCCAGCAGATTGCAGTTATGAATCTGAAAAAGCAGCAGTCCGGTTCGATCATTTTGTTTGTTGGTGCGCCGGGAACAGGAAAGACCAGTATCGGAAAAAGCATTGCCAGAGCACTCGGAAGAGAGTACGTCCGTGTAAGTCTTGGCGGTGTGCATGATGAGTCCGATATCAGGGGTCATAGAAGAACCTATATCGGAGCAATGCCCGGAAGGATCATGGATGGCATCCAAAAGAGCGGAGTTTCAAATCCTGTCATGGTGCTGGATGAAGTTGACAAACTGTCAGCTTCCTATAATGGAAGCCCGGCAAGTGCGCTGCTTGAAGTGCTTGATCCAGAGCAGAACAATACCTTCACTGATCACTATATGAATGTTCCGTATGATTTGTCCGACGTGCTGTTTATCTGCACGGCGAATACGACCGATACGATTCCAGAACCACTGTTAAACCGTATGGAAGTGATCCAGTTTACAGGATATACGCCGCTTGAAAAGCTGCAGATCGCAAAGGAGCACTTAGTTCCGCGTTCTATGGAAAGCATGGGCGTTTCGGAAGACCAGATGGAAATCGAAGAGGCAGCGCTTGAAACTTTGATTTCAGATTATACGATGGAGGCCGGCGTCCGCGGACTCAGAAAACATATCGATACGCTCTGCCGTATCCTTGCCGTTAAGATTTCAGAAAACCCGGACGAGAAAGTTATCGTAACGCCAGAGGTCGTAAGGGAAGAAATGGAAAGCCGTCCTGTGCAGCACGATGAAGTCCTTCCGGACCCGAAGGCCGGTGTCGTTACAGGCCTTGCCTGGACTCCGGTAGGCGGAGAAATCTTATATATCGAAACGCTGCTTACTGAAGGAAAAGGAAATGTGATCATTACAGGTCAGCTTGGAGATGTTATGCAGGAATCTGCAAAGATTGCGCTGAGCCTTGTAAAATCCCTGTTCCCGGAAGAGGCAAAAATCCTTCAGGATAGGGACCTTCATATCCATGTTCCTGCAGGAGCGGTACCGAAAGACGGACCATCTGCCGGTGTTACGCTTACAACCGCATTGGCATCGCTTCTTACCGAAAAAATCGTTGATCCGCATATTGCAATGACGGGAGAGGTTGCGCTCAGAGGTGCGGTTACACCGATCGGAGGCCTTCCGGAAAAACTGATGGCAGCAGAGCGCGCAGGAGTTACAAAGGTCTTTATCCCGAACGCAAACATGAACGACTTAAAAGATGTTGCGCAGGAAGTCAAAGATAAGATCGAGATCGTACCAGTTACAAAAGTAACGGATATTTTAGAAGCTCTTGAGATAATATAAGTGTGATAGGTGACAAAAGAGCCGGTGTGCTGTTGCACATCGGCTCTTTCTTTAAAGTAAGGGTTTATTAGAACAACTTTTGTTTCTGAAGATTTTTTACTGCTCAACACCTGTCTCTGCTGTGTCCGGCTTACCAATGAATTTATCTTTGGAAGTAATCGCCAGGATAAATGCAATTACCAGGACGATCAGATCGAAGATGTACATAGCTGTGTAATTTCCTCTGAAGAATGCCGGGACCATAACGCCAGCGCCGCAGAGCATCATGAACAGAGTTCCCATCAGCTGGTAAGCAGCCGGATAATCCCAACGTCCGTAGATCGTTCCTACGTAGGAAGGAAGCAGGTTTCTTCCGGCACCGTTTGCACAGAAGAGGATGATTCCGGAAAGCCATGCAAAGGCAAAGGAAGATTTCATAAACAGCGCACATACAATTGCCACAAAGACAAAGATGATATAGAGAATAACAGCTTTCTTTGTTCCGAGTTTCTGGTCGATCATACCAAATGCCCAGGAACCGATCAGGGCAACGATACCACCAATAGTGAAAACGAGAACTGCCTGCTTATAATCATATCCGTAAGAAAGCAGCGCCGGGATTGTTGTGGAGATATAAGTCATAGCAACCATCAGCGGAAGACCGACGCAAAGAGAAACTGCCCAGTTGTTCCAGCTGGAGAAGATCTTCTTCGGGGTGAACGGGCTCTTATATTCAGCAAGTTGACGTGTGATTTCTTTTGTCTGCGCAAGGTCAACACCTGTAAGACCATCCGGAGTTGTTCCTGCTTCTTCCGGAGTATTCTTAACGAAGATGAAGCAGATGATCGCAATAACCACAGTCAGGACTGCCAGCCAAACCTGTGTCATCGGAACGCCGATTGCGTTGTATGCGGACGGAATGTATGGAGCATAAACAACGCTCATAAGAACGATACCCATCGTAGACCATCCGAGAACGACGCCTTTCTTTGTCGGCCACCAGTTTGCGGTCAGCGTCATTGCGCAGGTGGAGCTGAAGCATGCACTGGAAAGACCCATGATCAGCATTACGATCAGAACGACCGGAAGACTTGTGGAAAAGCCAAAGAGCACAAGGCAGATTGCCATAACGATCAGTGCAATTCCTGCCATTAATTTTGCATTCTTACGTGAAAGTCTTGCCCAGATCAGAATGCCGGCACCGTCTAAGATACATGCAATACCATTAAATAAAGTTAATGTGTTGGAGTCCCAGCCGCGAAGTCCTGCTAAATACGGGATAACCGTGTTTGTCTGTCCACCGACGAAACATGCAGAAAGGAGCATGAGAATACCGGTGAAAATGATCATCCCGATCTGTTTCGGGCCGTACCATTTCGCTTTTTGTTTCGTAGTTTCCATATAGAAATTACCTCCTCTTTTTTCAACCTATCTACGAGTTGCCATCTGGCCTGTAACGTAAGTAGTTTTAATTTGTTCGACTTAACGTACAGAGTTGATAAGCCATCGTAGCTTTATGCTTGCACGAAAATTATAGAATAGAAGCAATTGTGCAAACTTGGATGTTTTGCCACAAATATATTGGGACTTTTGTTCATTGATGACCAATGCGATTTTTGGCAAAAAAACGTTGTGCAGGCCTGCACAAGTAAATCTGTTTTTTCTGCAGTATTAGATAATCACAAGTTGACCAGACCGCAATAGAATGAAATCATCAAAAAAGGATTGACGAGTAAATCATTCAAAGAAACACACAGTACAATTAAGGAGTTAGGAGGAAGTATGATTCAGATTACGATTAATGGGAATCCTGTTCCTGCACGTGATGGGGCTACGATCTACGAAACTGCATTCGAAAACAAATATGCAAGAACGCAGTTTGATACAGACATTTTATCCCTTCACTATCTTAAAGGAGTTCAGGAAAAAGATGAGAGCGGCCTTTGTATCGTAGAGATTCCGGGAAAAGGAATCGTTAATGCTTGCGAGACAGTTGTTGAGCCGTTTATGGAGGTTGTAACAAAATCAGAAGGCGTAAGAGCAAAACAGAAAGAAGTTCTTGCAGAGATCTTAAAGCATCATGACAGAGACTGCAGAAACTGCAACCGTACAGGTAACTGTGAACTTCAGGATGTTCAGTATTCTCTTCGTATGACAAAAAATCCTGCAAAAGAAGCATTTGAGTCTGTTCCGGTAAGAACCGACGGCATCATCGTTCGTGATGATAACAAATGTATCCGCTGCGGACGCTGCGTTGCAGCATGCGAGAATCTTCAGGGCATCGGCGCAATCAAGATGGAAGGCGAAGGCCTTACAGCTAAGATCGTTCCTTCTAAAGGAGAAACATTGATCGAAAGCGGCTGCGTTGGATGCGGACAGTGCATCACAGTATGTCCGGTTGGCGCACTTTATGAGCGCGATGATGTTGCCGAGGTTTTAGAAAAAGTCAATGATCCGGACAAATTTGTCATCATCCAGGCAGCTCCGTCCGTTCGTGCAGCAATCTCTGAAGCATTCGGATATCCGGTTGGCTCCGGAACAAAAGGAAAATTAGCAGCCGCTTTAAGAAAGATCGGATTTGACCGCGTATTTGATACTGTATTCTCCGCGGACCTTACGATCATGGAAGAAGCAAACGAGCTGGTAGAAAGAATCAAAAACGGAGGAACTCTTCCGATGTTTACTTCCTGCTGCCCGGGCTGGATCAATTATGCAGAAACTTTTGCAGGCGATATGCTTGATCACATTTCCACCTGCAAATCCCCGCAGCAGATGTTTGGTGCTATGGTAAAAACTTACCTGGCAGAAAAAGAAGGCATCCCGGCTGAGAAGATTGTTGTTGTCAGCACAATGCCTTGTACAGCAAAGAAGAGAGAGCTTGGAAGAGACTTCCAGAATGCAGCAGGTGTTCCGGATGTTGATTACTCCCTGACTGTTCGTGAAGTTGCCCGCATGATCGAAAAAGCAGGCATCTCCTTCCCGGGACTTGAAGATGAAGAATTTGATGCTCCGCTCGGAATCGGAACCGGCGCTGGCACGATCTTCGGTGCAACCGGCGGCGTTATGGAAGCAGCACTCAGAACTGCAAACGACTGGCTGAACGGCGAGCCGCAGGAAGCGATTGATTTCGCAGAAGTCCGTGGTGTTAAAGGCGTAAAAGAAGCAACCGTAAATGTTGGCGGAAACGACCTTCATGTTGCAGTTGTCAGCGGTCTTGCAAATGCAGGAGCACTCCTTGAGAAGATCCGCTCCGGCGAAGCAAAATATGACTTCGTTGAGTTTATGGCATGCCCGGGTGGCTGCGTAAACGGCGGCGGACAGCCACAGCAGAAAGCAAAAGTCAGAATGGTTGAGGATATCAGAAAAGAAAGAGCAATGACTCTGTATCGTTTAGACAAGAGCGATTGCTTAAGAAAATCTCATGAGAATCCGGAGATCATCGAGCTTTACAAAGAGTTCCTTGAGAAACCGGGAAGCGAAAAGGCTCACGCATATCTGCATACCCAGTACCAGGCGAAAGGAGAAACGAAATGAGAATTGAAGATTTAAGAGACGATCCTCGTCGTATGAATAATGTAACCGTTGATCCGGATCTGTGCATGGGATGCATGAAATGTATCAGAACCTGCTGCTATGACGTTTATGAGTGGGATCCGGAAAAGAAACTTTCCACAGCCGCTTATCCGGAAGAGTGCGTATCCTGCTACCAGTGCATGTACTTCTGCCCGGCAGGCGCAATCAAAGTGGAAGAAGCACCGTTATCATTCTATGATCAGTTATATGATCCGCTCGGAATGAATGACTAGGATAAGGAGGTAAAGAATATGAATACAAATAGAAAAACATATACAACTGATGTCCTGGTCGTAGGTGGTGGACTTGGTGGTGCCGTTATGGCACAGAAACTCCATATGCTGAAACCGGATGTTAAGATCGCAGTTATGGAAAAAGGTTATTTCGGATATACCGGACAGACTACGAAAGCAGGTCACGGAATGTGCATGCTCTCTCCGGAAGCCGGCGACGATATCTACGCTATGGCAAAGGAGCAGGTTGAGCTCAATCCGTACGGAACTTATCTGAATGATCAGGAATATATGATGGAGTACCAGAAAGAGCAGTACACCTACATTCAGGAACTCGAGCGCATGGGCGGAAAATTCTCTCACGAGCTTGACGGAAGCCTTCATCATCACCATGAGTTTGAAGGAAAGAAGATCTCCGCAGTTCAGATCGACGTAGACTTTATGACTCCGTTCTGCAAGCAGGTTATGGCAGGCGGCGCACTGATCTTAGAGCGTACCTACTTCACAGACCTTCTGACAAACGACGGAAAAGTTGTTGGTGCAGTCGGATTTAACCTTGATACCACAGAATTTGTTGTTGTTCGCGCAAAAGAAGTTGTTCTTGCAATGAACGAGTTCAACCCGTCCTGCAGAGACATGTTCTACTGCCCGGCAACAGGATATGCTGCAGCATACGAAGCAGGCGCACAGCTCAGAAACGTTGAGCACCTGACAGAGTGGGACCTTGTTTACAGAAATACCGGTAACTTCCTCTATGGTGTTCACTGGGTTGTATCTAACAGCAAGGGCGAAAACATCTTCAAAAAATACAATTCCCATTCCATGGAAGAGCTCGATGTAACTTTGATCCGTGGTATGGCAAAAGAGCTCGAAATGGGCAACGGACCGCTGGTTGCTGACTTTACACAGCTTCCGAAGGTTAACGAAGGTGCTGACGGATTCTTCCACGGCATCGAAATGAAGCAGAGAGTTGAGCTGGATGAGTTCATCCGTAACTTCCAGAACATCGACCTCAGCAATCCGAAGCCGGAAGTATCTGTTTCCTATCGTGTCAGCATCCGTTCCTTAAGAATCGATGTTGAAGGAAAGACCTCTGTACCTCATCTTTGGGGACTTGGCCAGATGACCACAGCAGGTTCTGCACACGGCAGCTGGGTACACGGCGACGGACTTGGAGTTGCTTCCAAGACAGGTCTTATGACAGCAAAAGCACTTGCTAAGTATATTGATGACAGCGAACTTGGCGAGATCGATGAAGAGCAGGTTGAGTTCTTCCGTAAGAGAATCTATGAGTCTGCAGACTACTCTGGAGAATTTACTCCGAGCCATATCATCCGTTACATCTCCCGTCTGATCAAGAAGCCGGAATACAGCTTCAACAAGACAGAAGAGACCATGGACGAATTACTTGCAGAACTGAACGAGATCCGCGGACAGTACAAAGACTTAATCCACCTTCCGAAAGTCAACGGACATTACCTTGCAAAAGCGATCGAGCTTCGTACGATGATCGATATGCTCGAGATGATGTTCATGGTATTCAAGACCAGAAAAGAAAGCCGCGGATGCTTCAGCCGTCTGGATTATCCGGAGCGTGATGACAAGAACTGGCTGAAATGGGTCATCGTTGACAACAAGAGCGAAGACGGAAAACCGCACATCTTCACAGAGCGTATTCCGATCGAGCGTTATCCGTTCAAGCCGGAAGGATGGCAGGAAATCGTCGGCGAAGGCTGAGCAGAAAATCAAAACGATACCTAAATGCCGCTTTGTAAATATGAATAGCAAAGCAATAAATTCATAAAATAAACCTCTCCATCAAAAAAGCCGGGTCCGTTTGGATCCGGCTTTTGCATGTGACTTCCATCACCTAATCTTTCGGGCTCCAGCTTTCCTGCAGCTTCTCGATCTGCAGTTCGCCGGAAACTTTTACAGCGATTTGGTATTGATCTTCATAAACGATCTCTCCCGGAGGGGTGTTCGTAAAGACCAGATAGTAAGGATGATTGTAACGCTCTAAAAGCCAGAGCGCAGGGCGGATCATTTTCATCATCTCGTCAGAGTTTTCTGTCTTGAAGAAACAGACGACCTTTTCCTGGTTCATGCATTGCGGTGGCCATGGAAGGTTTTCTGCAAACCAGCCGTCGATCTCTTTGAAAAGATCTGCATCTTCTTCCTCCATAACATCGTTTTGGATCAGCTGCCAGCACATGCTGAATATGCCTTTGCCATACATCGTATTTTCCGCCAGCTCCTGACCATGGATGCGGACATATTTATAATTCAATTTCATATGTATTACCTCTTCCTGAAATAGAATAGCATATAATCATTAAAAAGAGAAACCTTGCGATGACGGAAAAATCTGTGTATGATGCATAACAGTATAAGCAACGATGGGGTGAATATGACTGAAAAACTTTATTATCAAGACGTGTTCCTGAAAGAGTTTTCCGCAACGGTTCAAAGCGTGCGGGAACGGAATGGAAAAATAGAGATTGTCCTGGACCAGACTGCTTTTTATCCGGAAGGCGGCGGACAGCTTGCTGACAGCGGCTGGCTGAAACTCTCTGATGGAAGTATGATCGGTGTGCTTGATGTGCAGGAAGAAGAGGGCGAAATCAGGCATACGATTTCCACGCAAGAACAGATACAAGAAGGAACAGAAATTACCGGAATTATCAACTGGGATCTCCGCTTCGATCATATGCAGCAGCATTCCGGTGAGCATATCGTAAGCGGCATGATCTGCAGCGCCTTCGACTGCAACAATGTCGGCTTCCACATGGGAGAGGATATCGTAACGATCGATTATGATACGCGCATTTCCTTTGAACAGATCTTGGAGATCGAAGCAAAGGCAAATGAATATATCTGGGAAGACCATGAGTTTGTCGAGCTTTGGCCGTCGGAAGAAGAACTGAAGCAGATGGAGTACCGTAGCAAGAAAGAACTCGAAGGCGACGTGCGCATCACGAGCTTTCCGGGCGCGGACAGCTGTGCCTGCTGCGGGACACATGTTGCGTCAAGCGGACAGGTTGGAATGGTAAAATTCTTATCCGCTAAAAATTTCAGGGAAGGCACGAGACTCGAACTCCTTTGCGGAAAGAGAGCATTTGACTACCTGTCAATGAATTACACGGAAAATAAAGCAGTGGCAGTAAAGCTCAGCACCAGTGAGCAAAACACTTCTGAATATGTTGGAAAACTCTTAGAAGATCATTTAAAAGAAAGAACAGCTGCGCAGATCGCGGAAGAAGAGCTCCTTAAAAAATGGGCAGCAAACTTCCCTGAAGGCGAAAAGATATTTGTGATCGAAGACTGGATGAGTCCAAAGCAGGCAAGGCAGCTTGCAGATCTTGCAGCCGATCAATGTCAGATGGTGGCCGTGTTTGCAAAAAAAGGTGACGGCTATCAGTATTCCGTGATCGCAAGAAATACAGACATCTCCGCCTTTATAAAAGAAATGAATCAGGTATTAAATGGCCGTGGCGGAGGACGAGATGGATTTGCGCAAGGTTCTGTAAATGTAAGAAGAAAGCAGATTGCCGCGTATTTGTCGGAACAGGGATTTCGAAACATGTCGGAAGCAGAATGAAAGGATATTGAATGATCAAAGAATTAAGCGGAAAACAACCTAAGATAGAGAAAGCTTCTTTTATCGCTGAAAACGCAACGATCATCGGAGATGTAAAATTGGAAGAAGGAACGACCGTTTGGTACGGAGCTGTGATCCGCGGCGACGGAGATTCCATTCGTGTCGGAAAGAATACCAATATTCAGGATAATACCGTCGTTCATGTAGATCCCGGAAATCCGGTCACAATCGGCGAGAATGTAACCATCGGACATTCCTGCATTATCCACGGATGCACAATCGGGAACAATTGTCTGATCGGAATGGGGACGATCATCATGAATGGCGCAAAGATTGGGGATAACTGCCTGGTTGGCGCAGGAGCCCTGATCACGGAAAACAAAGAATTTCCTGCAGGATCTAAGATTTTAGGATCTCCGGCAAAAATCAAATCGGAAGTCTCCGAAAGTGATATGGTGCTGATCAAAGAAAGCGCAGAGTATTATATCGAAGATGCGGCGCTTTATAACAACAGTGCACAATGAAAGACGGAATTTTTGTTTTCCTGACCGCTTGTAACAGATATAAGAAACAAGTATGATTTGGAAAAACAAAACAAAGGAATCATAAATGGACAGAACAGTTTTACAAAATACCGCAGATGTCTGCGAAAAAGACTATGTGATTGAAGAGGGCCAGGTGGATGCAGCGGGGCTTGTTACCTGTGGAACCCTTGCAAGATTCATGCAGGATATGACGACCGTGCATATGAATCAGGCAGGGATCAGTGTTGAGACCTTGATGGAACAGGGACTTCTCTGGGTGATCGTCTGCACGCAGATCAATATCAGCCGCCTTCCAAAACTCGGAGAAACAGTGGAGCAGTATTCCTGGGCAGGTGCGGAAAAGTTTGGCATGCATTCGAGACGCTATGCGTTTTTCACGAAAGAGGGAGAGGAACTGTTAAATGCGGCGTCTCTTTTCCTTCTGGTAGACAAAGACACCAGGGCCTTAAGCGAGCCGATTGAAGAGACGAGGGCTCTTCCAATCGTTGTTGTGGATGGAGAACCGAAGCTACCGAAGATGATGCAGAAATATCCGACACTGATGTTCGGAAAAACGCATATAGTTGATGAGTCGGAAATCGACTATAACAACCATGTAAACAATGCGGTCTATCTTGACTGGGCGGACAGCATCTTTGATAGCGAATTTGTTAAGAATCGTGAAATGAAGGGTTTCTGGGTTCAGTATGATAAAGAGATCGTGCTGGGACAGAATGTCGAGATGAAATATGCGACGTCAGAAAACAGCGCATACCTTAAAGGCTGTGTAGATGGCACAGATTACTTCAAAGTGAAATTTGATTTTTAATAGGAATATGAAAAACATTTTAAATGCACCATTTATCATAAAGTTGGCAGCAACCTGCGAGAATATGTACCGCCTCGGCTGGGATGAAAGGAACGGAGGAAATATTTCGTTGCTTTTAGGTGAAGATGAAGTGTCCGAATATCTGGACACTTCAAAAATCCTGAGAGTTATCCCAACTGGATTTGAGGCAAAAGAGCTTTGCGGAAAATACTTTCTGGTTACAGGAACAGGAAAATATTTTAAAAATGTAAAAGGGGATCCCGAGAATAATCTCGGGGTGATACGCATTGCGGAAGATGGATGCAATGCGGAGCTTCTTTGGGGATATCAGGATGGTGGAACATTTACTTCAGAACTCCCGGCGCATCTGATGAGTCATATGGTTCGGCTGAAGCAGGATTCGGAGCACCGGGTTATTATGCATTCTCATCCGACGAATACGGTTGCGATGACATTTGTACATCCGCTGACAGAAGGGGAGTTTTCCCATACACTTTGGCAGATGCATACGGAATGTATTTATGTTTTCCCGGATGGAGTTGGTGTTCTTCCGTTTATGGTTTTCGGCACGAAGGAAATTGGCGAGGCAACAGCTGAAAAAATGAAGGATTTTCGCCTTGTCGTTTGGGCGCATCATGGCATATATGGAGCAGGAAAAACTCTAGATGAAGCGTTCGGCCTGATTGAAACAGTCGAAAATGCGGCACAGATCTATATGCTGACGGAAGGAAAAGAGCGCATCAATATCATTACGGATGAGAATCTAAAAGCGTTGGCCGAGAATTTTAAACTTCCGTATAGAAAAGATTTTTTGGATTAAGAATGGAGCCGTTTGCGTGACAAACGGCTTTTTTTATGTAAAATATAGTACAGAAAAAAATGGAAATGGAGAAATATATGACACGCGAATTCAGAAAACTGGTAGATGCAGTAAAAGAAGAAATGGCGAAAAATGCACATGGCATCATGGCGGCAAATAAAATGGTTCCGGTCTCCGGAGAACGCCACAAACTTCCGCTTGAAGGAAGAGAAGTAGAGATCGTCCTTTATCCGGCGCTGAATGATGATGGAAGCAAGATGGATGGAAAACAGCCATTGATCGTAGGCTATCATGGCGGCGGTTTTGTCTTTGGCGGAGGAGCGCTTGACGATGCGATGTGGGTTGCAGTCACAAAGGCACTTCATGTTAATGTAGCTTCTGTTGATTATAGAAAAAGCCCGGAGTTTAAGTGGAAAGAAACCTTCCTGGATTCTTATGAGGCGCTACTTTATCTGGCAGACCATGCAGATGAATTTGGATTTGACGGAGAGCACATTTCCGTTATGGGTCAGTCTGCGGGAGGAAATCTGGCAGCCTCCGTCAGCCTGTGGAACAATTTGAAACAGTCTGTTAAATTGGACAATACCGTTTTGGTGTATCCGTTCCTGGACGTCTATACCGATCCGGATTCTAAGGGTAGTGGAAGCTTAACAGGACCAATGACCTATGCAATGAATGAGCTGCACTGCGATTTCGAAGATACTTTGAATCCTCTGGTATCTCCTGTCTTTGCAGATGAATGTATGCTGAAAGGTCTTCCGAATACGATCCTGGATTTTAGCGAGAATGATAACCTGAGACACGAGGGAATGAAATACGCAGAGAAATTGAAAGCTGCAGGAGTAGCGGTTCATGAAAACCTTTCCGAAGGAATGCCGCACGGCTTCTTTGAAAGTGGTTTTAAAGAGCCGACCGAATTTGAGATCCAGAATCTCTTAGGAGAGAAGGGACCGGAGATCATAGCAGATGGTTCTTTGGCAAGAAAAGCACAGGAGTGCCTTGCGTTTATCAATCAGCATTTTGTGAGATAAAGAATTGGAAAGACAGGAAAAGAGACAGCCATATGCGCTGTCTCTTTTTTGATGCATCATCAGACGCGGCAACTCTTACATTTGACAACTATACTCCCAAAGGAGTATAGTTTTAGTGCAGAATAAGAAAGGTTTAGAAGCATGAGAATCTATCACGGATCACAAAAAATAATAGAGAAACCGATTTACGGAGCCGGGAAGCCATACAATGACTATGGACAGGGCTTTTATTGTACGGAAAGTATAGAAATAGCTAAGGAATGGGCAGTCGAACAAGATCGAGATGGATTTTCCAATGCCTATGAACTGGATGTGGAGGGCCTCAAAATACTGAATCTTAATGATGAACAATTTTGTATCCTTCACTGGCTTTCGATCCTTCTCGAAAACCGCTATTTTGACATTCGATTTTCTATTGCAGCAGAAGCAAAGGAATATATTTTAGATAAATTCCGGGTGAATTATAAAACTGCAGATATCATTCGCGGATATCGAGCTGATGACAGTTACTTCTCCTTTGCACAGGATTTTCTAAATAATGCGATTTCTTACAGACAGCTGAATCGGGCCATGCATTTGGGCAATCTTGGAGAACAAATCGTTTTAAAAAGTAAAAAAGCTTTTGGAAGAATCAATTTTCTTGACTTCGAGCTGGCGGAAAGTGAGATCTGGTATCCGAAAAAAAAGGAACGGGATGATACGGCCAGACAGGACTATTTTGATAGCCGAAATAGCAGAAGACAGATGGGTGATTTGTTTATCAGCCAAATTATAGATAAGGAGATGACAACAGATGATCTGCGCATATGATGAAATATATCTTGAGCGTGCCAGAGATGTGCTTGCGGTCATGTTTGATTACGCAGTTAATTCTTTGAAAATCGAAGGGGATAAGTATTATAAGATGTTTGCAGGCTCTTCTGTCTGTAGGCAATTTGAATGCGGTAATCCTTCTT
The DNA here is from genome assembly GCA_946611595.1 of uncultured Clostridia bacterium. Taxonomy (GTDB): domain Bacteria; phylum Bacillota; class Clostridia; order Lachnospirales; family Lachnospiraceae; genus RGIG5612. The sequence continues at coordinate 17,337 of CAMODY010000017.1, forward strand.
ATGTGGCCGGGGCTTCAGGAATTGAATTGGCACATACTGTTTTGGACGAGATTGGTTTAGATAAAAACCTTTGCAAATATCAGAGTGTTCAGCGTTCCCCGGAATATTGGGCCGGATGGGCGATTGGATATTATCAATGGGAAGAAGATGAGGGCTTTGCACAGATCGGGCAACTGTTGTCGTTTGCTGACATTGTCCGGATGTATCAAAAATATCATGAACTGGATATCAGACACTTTTGTGACCATTTAAACAAAATAAAAGCAGAAAAGCAGCTTGAAACAAAGCTGAAAACCATCCGAAGGCTTGCCGGTTATTCACAGAGTATGCTGGCGCTCAGGTCCGGAGTTCCGCTTCGAACGATTCAGCAATACGAACAGAGGCAGAAAAATATCAATAAGGCACAGGCTGAGGCTGTCCTTAGTCTGGCAAGAGCACTGGGGTGTCAAAGCAGAGATTTGATGGAATGATTGATAGCATAAAAAGAGACAGTAAAACAGACCGGGGATTCCCGGTCTGTTTTTTGTAGTCATTTGCTTTAGC
>CAMODY010000018.1 GCA_946611595.1 uncultured Clostridia bacterium
ATGATTTTTATCACCGGCGATACCCATCGACTGATGGATGTGCAGAAAATTGATATCGACAACTTCCCGGAGCAAAAGCTCCTTACGAAAGATGACTATCTGATCATCTGCGGCGATTTTGGCGGCGTCTGGAGTGGCGACGAAAAGGACGCGGATGTTCTTGATATGCACGAGGCGCGTAATTATACGACGCTTTTTGTTGCCGGCAATCATGAAAATTATGATGCGCTGAATTCCTATCCGGTTGAGATGTGGAACGGCGGTAAAGTTCATAAAATCAGACCGCATGTGATCCATCTGATGAATGGCCAGGTGTACGAGATCGACGGCAGCCGCTTCTTTGTTATGGGCGGCGCAACAAGTGTTGATAAGATGTGGCGTGAGGAGGGCATCAGCTGGTGGCCGCAGGAAGAACCTTCGGAGGCTGAGTTCAAAGAGGCGTTCGACAACCTCGCAGCAGTACAGAATAACATCAACTACATCATTACGCACACGCTCCCGGAGAAAGTTCGTGACATTGTTTTCTCGGTCTACAGCGATTATCTGAATTACGACAGCGGAGTGGAGAAGTTCCTGAACCTGATCATGGAGAATATTTACTATGATAAATGGTACTGTGGACACATCCATATCGACCGCGAGTACCCGGAGTACAAACTGCGCGTTTTGTATAATGGAGTGGTGAAACTGAAATAAGACTTAAATGGCAGGGAGACCTGCCATTTTTGCTTGACGCCTAGATTGGACTCATGACCTTTCTAAACATTGATTACAGGGTCATGAGACAAAGTTAGCCGTCATGTAAAGCAATTTTAAGGGTCATGAGACAAAGTTAGCCGTCATGTAAAGCAATTTTAAGGGTCATGACTCTAATTTAGTATCACAGGCATAAAAAAAGATGACCTCAAGGTCATCTTTTCTATTAGCAGCTCGTACGAGAATTGAACTCGTGATTCCGCCTTGAGAGGGCGGCGTCTTAACCACTTGACCAACGAGCCATGCGCTTACGTGCTTTGCTAGTATAATGGAAAGCTAAACAAATTTCAAGAACTATTTTTATTAATTCAACAGTTCTTCGATGATTGTATGTGGACACTAAAAAAATGATATGTTAAAATCCAAAAGTTAAATAATTCAGTAATTATTAATAGAGGTAGAGAATTATGAAAAAACCATTAAATCGTTGGGTCTTGGCCATTGTCGGCGTTATTGTTCTTGTCTTTGCCGGCATGGTTTATGCATGGACAGTTTTGTCTGCTCCGATCGCTGCAATGTATCCGGAATGGACTAAGGCGCAGCTTTCTTTAACATTCACCTTAGTAATGTTCTGCTTTTGTATCGGCGGCTTCCTTGGAGGCGTATTATCCAAGAAAGTGAAACCTGCATACATTTTAATCTTAGCAGCTATTTTATTTATCCTTGGCTTCTTTATTGCAAGCCGCGCAACAAGCCTGATCGTGCTTTATCTCGGCTTTGGTGTACTTGCAGGCTTTGGCTCAGGATTTGCTTATAACGCTGTCATGACCTTTGTCGGCAAATGGTTCCCGGATAAACAGGGCCTCATTTCCGGTATCCTTCTGATGGGATTCGGTATTGGTGCTTTCATTATCGGTAAAATCTATACCGCGGTTACACCTTCTGATGGCGGCCCGGCATGGAGAACCTCTTTCCTTATTTTAGGTATCATCACAGCTGTTATCGTTGCTGTTTCTGCTTTCTTTATTTTCGCACCGCCGGCTGGCTGGGTTGCTCCGGCACCGAAGAAAGAAAGCGCAAAGAAGCCGGTTCAGTCTTATGAAGAGATCAATACGATCACAATGTTCAAGAGATCTTCTTTCTGGCTGTTCTTTATCTGGGCGACCTTCCTTTCCGCTGCAGGTCTGATGGTTGTATCCCAGGGTACACCGATGGCAATGGAATCCATGAAGATCACTGCTGAAAGTGCAACAGCTGCACAGATGGGATCCATCGCAACCATCGTTGGTCTGATCTCCATCTTCAACGGAATCGGACGTATCATCTTTGGAGCACTCTTCGATAAGATTGGACGTTTCTGGACCATGCTTCTTGGCGGAATCGTCTTCATCGTAGCAATGCTTCTTGTAATCTGGGCACTGAAGAGCCACAGCTCCGTTATCCTTGTTATTGCATACATCGCTTCCGGACTTGGATACGGCTGCGTTACCCCGACGAACTCGGCATTTGCCAGCAAGTTCTACGGCATGAAGAACTATCCGGTCAACCTGCCGATCATCAACATGAACCTGCTGATCGCATCCTTCGGATCAACACTCGCAGGTGCTGTATATGATTCCACCGGATCCTATGTAACGGTTATTATCCTGGTTCTCGGGCTGCTTGTAGTAGGAACGATCCTTTCCTTCTTCATCCGCAAGCCGAAGAATCCGCAGGGCTTGGAACCGGAAGTAGTTGAACCGGAAGCTATCGAAACTGAAGCTGCGAAAGCGGAATAATATTTGAATTACGAACCTGAACACTCCTGCCAAAATGGCAGGAGTATGGTTTTTTAAAGGATAAGATATGAACAAAGCATTACCTCGTTCTATATATGCTATATTCGGCGTTATCGTCCTGCTGTTTGCAGGACTCGTATACGCATGGACGACGTTTTCAAAACCGCTTGCTAATATCTGGAGCCAGTCTGCACTGACATGGACATCCACGATCGTTATGTCCTTTTTTTGTATTGGTGGATTGATCAGTGGAATCCTTCAGAAGAAAGGTGTAAACATCAAAGTCATCCTGATTCTTGGGGCAGTCCTTATGCTTGCAGGCTTTGCTATCTCCGGCCTTTTAGGAAAGGCAACCGGCTCAATCCTCTTTATCTATATTGGATTCGGTCTTTTAGGAGGTCTTGGTGCGGGATTTGCCTACAACGTGATCTTAAGCGCAGTAGGCAGTTGGTTCCCGGATAAACAGGGATTCATCTCCGGAATCCTGCTTATGGGATTTGGAATCAGTTCCTTCCTTATGGGATTTCTGTATGCGGCAAACGTGGATCAGATGGACGGAAAGGGTGGAATCCCCTGGTACATCTGTTTCCTGGCGATTGGAATCGGCTGCTTTGTTTTCCTTTTGCTTGGCGCCATTTTTGTTAAGAAACCTGGTCCGGACTTTGTTGCACCGGTTCCGAAAACAGGGGCAAAAGTTAAAAACACAACAGTGCCGTTTGAAGATGTTCCGACTTCCAATATGGTAAGAAGGGCAAACTTCTGGCTGATGTTTACTTGGGCGCTGTTTACTTCTGTTGCGGGCTTTGCCGTCGTATTCCTCGGAACGCCGATTGCAACGGCAGCAGTCCCATCCTTAAATGACAATGCAAGTCTGCTGGCGATCATTGTTGGCCTGATCTCCATATTCAACGGAATCGGCCGTATCATTTTCGGCAGCATGTTTGATAAAATCGGCTATAAAGCAACGCTGCTGACGGTTTGTATTGTATTTATCATTGCCATGGGCATCATCATTCTTGCCATGGTAACAGGAAGTGTGATCTTCCTTATTATCGGTTATATTTTGACCGGACTTCCGTTTGGCGGCGTCACGACGAGCCAGTCGGCATTTTGCAACAAGTTCTTTGGCGCAAAGCATTATGCGCAGAATCTGCCGATCATGGTCCTGGTTCTCTTGCCTGCATCTTTTGGAACGAAACTGGTACAGGCAGTGCAGAGCGGACTGATGAGCGGAGGAATGGAAAACAACGAAGCATATATCGTTGTGCTTGCAGGAGTTGCAGCTGTCTGCATTATCGCAGGAATCGTTGCTTTGTTTATTAAAAAGCCGAAGGTGGCTGAATCATAAATTTGTTTGTCATCGATCCGATTTTATTGATTGATATAATCTAAAATCCAGAATCGACAGAATATATTAACTTTAAAAAGGAGCATTATTCAATGAACAAAACGTTACCTCGTACAGTCTATGCAGTTATGGGCGTTATCGTCATGCTGTTTGCAGGTCTCGTCTATGCATGGACAACATTTTCAAAACCACTTACTAATATCTGGTCACAGGGTTCTCTTACCTGGACCTCAACCATTGTTATGGCATTTTACTGCATCGGCGCGCTGCTCGGCGGTATCCTGCAGAAGAGAGGTGTGAATTTAAGATTCAACCTGATCCTTTCTGCTGTTTTGATGCTGGCAGGCTTCCTGATTGCAGGCTTTGTCGGAAATGCAACAGAGTCTATTATCGTTATTTATATCGGCTTTGGTGCGTTAGGCGGCTTTGGTGCCGGTATGGCTTATAACGCTGTATTGAGCGCGGTAGGCGGCTGGTATCCGGACAAACAGGGATTTATTTCCGGCGTCCTTTTGATGGGATTTGGTATCAGTGCTTTCCTGATGGGTCTTCTGTATGCTTCCATGGTTGATCAGATGGATGGAAACGGCGGAACTCCATGGTATATCTTATTCCTTGCTATCGGTATCGGCTGCTTTGTTTTCATCTTTATTGGCGCTTTCATCATCAAGAAACCTGGCCCGGGCTTCGTAGCTCCGGCTCCGAAAAAGGAGAAAAAGAATAAAAACTCTACAGCACCTTATGAAGATGTTGAAACTTCTAAGATGCTTAAGAGAACAAGTTTCTGGCTTATGTTCATTTGGGCAATCCTGACCTCTGTTGCAGGTCTTGCGGTTGTATTCCTTGGAACCCCGATCGCAACGGCAGCTGTTCCGTCATTAAACAATAACCCGGGACTCTTAGCAATCATCGTAGGTCTGATTTCCATCTTTAACGGTATCGGACGTATTATCTTCGGCGCTCTCTTTGATAAAGCCGGATATAAGCTGACACTGGTCATCGTCTGCATTATGTTCATCATTTCCATGGGCATCATTATTCTTGCGATGGTAACCGGAAGCCAGGTCGTTCTGATCATTGCTTACATCGTTACCGGTCTTTCCTACGGCGGTGTTACACCTAGCCAGTCCGCATTCGTTAACAAGTTCTACGGAGCAAAATACTATGCGGTCAACATGCCGCTTATGACCATGAACCTTCTGATCGCTTCCTTCGGAACAAAGCTGGTTCAGGCAGTGCAGAGTGGTCTTATGGATGGCGGAATGACAAATGCAGGAGCTTATATGATCGTTCTTGCAGGCGTTGCTGCTATCTGCGTGATCGCGGGCATTGTTGCTCTGTTTATTAAAAAACCGAAAGTTGCAGAGGAGCAAAATTAAGTTTTAAATAGTTTTATTTCACCTAAATGTGGAAACTATTTGGGAGTAATAGAAAGGGGATAGAGATGAGATATACTTATAAAACAAAAGGCACCTGTGCCGTTGCCATCTCTTTTGATTTAGATGGTGATAAGGTCTCAAACGTTGAGTTCCTTGGCGGATGCAACGGGAATCTGAAAGCAATCTCAACTTTGGTAGATGGCATGAGTGTTGATGAGATCGAGACCAAGCTGAAGGGTATTGAGTGCGGCCGAAAAGGAACCAGCTGCTCCGACCAGTTTGCCCGCGGCGTAAGAGAGGCTTATAATAAAGTACAGGCAGAATAATAAATACATTGGTTCGGCGAAACAAGCCGAAGGAAAGGATGATAATATGGATGCAAAATTACAGGCACGTTGTGAACGACAGGTCGAGATTGAAAAATCCCTCAGAAATCTTGCTACAGGAGAAGCTGAGGAAACACACAAAATTGGTGCCCTTTTATACAACGCATTAGGTATCACGGAAGATGACGACAAACTTGAAGCATGCAGAAAGATCCTGCTGACGAAGCAAGGTTTCTTTGCAAATCTTGGCGGAGTTCTTCGTGCATTGCTCGTGCTTAAGATGTCTCTGGCTGATGATGCGGAGAAATATATTGATGGTGTTATTGATGTTCACGACAAGCTGACTAAAGATGCAGCGATTGCAGGTCTTTTCAGTATTTTGACAGCTGTCATCATTTATGATGAACGTGGTGACCAGGATATTGATGCCGTAATTCCGCAGGTACAGCAGATGTTTAAGGAAGTACAGACATACAATGCGCCGCTTGCGAACGATTCCGACCTGGCTTATATCGCTTTAATGCTTCTTTCCGGAAAGGCAGATAAGAAGATCGAAGTTGAAAAGGAAGAAATCTTTAAAGCTTTCAGAAATAAGTTCCAGCTTGCACTTGATGCTGCACAGGCGTCAACACTTGTACTGATCACAAGTAACAAGCCGGCGGAAGAGAAAGTGAATAAGTTTGCCGCTCTTTATGAGGATCTTAAAGAAGCCGGACATGCAACATCCACAAAACGCTGTATTTCCATTTATGGCGCATTTACAGATATCGAAGCGGATCATGATGAACTCGTACAGACGATCTGCGAAGTTGATAAATATATGAAGAGCAAGAAAGGCTATGGAGCTTTCTCCATCAGTGCAGATTTCCGTAGGATCATGGCTGCAACGCTTACACTGCAGTATTATACGATTGATGTTCCGGAAACGAAGAATCCGGGCACATATACGCTCTCTACCGGTATTTCCATTGAAGCACTCTTGTTTATCATTCTGATGAGTATCGTGGCTGTGAACTAATTGAGGAATATATGAAATATGTAGTAATTGGAGCAGGCGGTACCGGTGGCATTTTAGGCGCTGCGATTTATTCCGCAGGGCAGGATGTGACTCTGATCGCAAGGGGCGAACATCTGAAAGCGATTCAGGAAAAGGGCCTTGTGATAAGGTCTATGCAGGATGGCTCTGAAGAGATTTTCCCTATAGCTGCATGCAAAGAAGAGGATTTCCAGGGAAGCGCTGATGTGATCTTCGTCTGTGTGAAGGGCTATTCGCTTGATGGTGTAGTGCCTTTTATGGATCGCATCTCAGGACCGGATTCTGTGATCATTCCTGTGCTTAATATCTTTACGACAGGAGAAACATTAAGAGCTTTATTACCCGGAAAGTATGCGGTAGATGGCTGTATTTATGTTTCAGCTAATATTGATGAGCCGGGCGTGCTGCTTCAGCATAGCAAGATCCTACGTGTGATCTATGGAGCGGGAGCAGGGCAGGAAAAGCGCGAGATATTAGATCGTGTTTCCGAGGAGTTGAATTCCAAAGACTGCAGAGTCATTAATTCTTCCAATATACGTAGAGATGCCATGCGGAAATTCTGCTATGTTTCTCCAATCGGCGCTGCAGGTCTATATTATCACGCGACTGCAGGCGATTTTAAAGAAGAAGGCGAAAAACGGGATCTTTTCATCGGGCTCATGCGTGAAGTGGAAGCTTTGGCCGATAAAATGGGATGCCCATTTGACGTAGATGTGATCGAGGCGAATCTGAATATTTTAGATCATCAGCCGTCTGAAACTACGACCTCTCTTCAGAGGGATGTTTACGAGGGAAAAGAGTCTGAAATTAAGGGACTGATCATGGATATTCCGGCGCTCGGCGAGAAATATGGCCTTGATATGCCGCTGTATCGGAAGGTCGCGGATAAGTTGAAAAAACTCTGAAAATTATATGATTTTTCGTAAGAAAAAGATTGACAAAGCTATATTGCATAAGTATAATTTCAAGGTACGGCTTACAAGAGCCGCTTATGTTATGAATTGACAGGAGGTGTACGAGAATGTCTATCTGCCCAAAAAATAAAACATCTAAAGCAAGAAGAGACAAGAGAAGAGCGAATTGGAAAATGACAGCTCCGAATCTTGCAACTTGCCCGACATGTGGCGCATTAGTAATGCCGCACAGGGTTTGCAAGAGCTGTGGTTCATACAATAAGCGCACGATCATCGCTCAGGAAGAAGCTTAAGATCTTCTAGCTTTCGGTCTTTCGTTATGATGGACCAGATTAATATGAAGTAGTATTATGCAGGGAACCAGAAGGTTCCCTGTTTTGCATGTTGTGGTTCGATATTCTTGATGCGTAAGTAATTTAGCATGATTATCTTGTTATCGAAAAAGAGAAGAGTCCCAACCGAAAAAACATTGCATTGAGAAAGAGCCGATGCAGGGAAATTGCGGTTGGGACTGTTTTTGTCTGGAATATTGCCTGTAAACGGCGTGTTTTTAGCTGAATTTGAGCAAAAGAAGAGTCCCAACCGAAAAAACACTGCATTTGGAAAGACGAGATGCAAGAAAATTGCGGTTGGGACTGTCTGTGTTTGATCATATAAAAGTAAAGGGCCGACCGGAGTCGACCCTTAGTTTACTATGGTGGAATTCAGTTTACTGAGATTCGGTGCTTATACTCAGAATCCAGCTTAATGTGATTCCATACATTTAATAGGAATTCTAATTATAATAGGAGTTCTAATTAATAAGAAATTCCCTGCCATACCATTGCGTCTGCGACTTTGAGGAATCCTGCAACGTTTGCGCCAACTGCAAGGTTGCCAGGTTTTCCAGCTTCTTCTGCAGCGTCTGCGCAAGCTTTGTAGATGTTCTTCATGATGCTGTGAAGTTTCTCATCAACTTCTTCTGCAGACCAGTAGATTCTCTCGCTGTTCTGTGTCATCTCAAGACCGGATGTAGCAACGCCGCCTGCGTTAGCTGCTTTTGCAGGTCCAAAGAGTACGCCAGCTGCCTGGAATGCTGCGATAGCTTCCGGAGTAGAAGGCATGTTAGCACCTTCGCATACGCACTGTACGCCGTTTGCGATAAGAGCTTTTGCGCTTTCCTCGCTGATCTCGTTCTGAGTTGCGCATGGAAGAGCGATGTCGCATTTAACTGTCCAGATTCCGGAGCATCCTTCTGTATAAGTTGCGTTCGGATGAGTCTCAGCATATTCTTTGATGCGGGCTCTGCGAACTTCTTTGATATCTTTGATTGCAGCAAGATCGATTCCGTCCGGATCATAGATGTATCCAGCGGAGTCGCACATAGCAACAACTTTACCGCCGAGCTGAGTAGCTTTCTCGCATGCATAGATAGCTACGTTACCGGAACCGGAAATAACAACTGTCTTTCCTTCGAAGGAAGTTCCGTTTGCTTTCAGAACTTCGTCAGTGTAGTAGCAAAGTCCATAGCCGGTAGCCTGTGTACGGATAAGGGATCCGCCTGCGCCGACTTTCTTTCCTGTCAGAACGCCTGTGAACTCATTTGCAAGACGTTTGTACTGTCCAAAGAGGTAACCAACTTCACGAGCACCAACACCGATATCACCAGCCGGTACGTCTGTATCTGCGCCAATGTGACGGAAAAGCTCTGTCATAAAGCTCTGGCAGAATGCCATAACTTCGCGGTCAGATTTGCCCTTCGGATCGAAGTCGGAACCACCTTTACCGCCGCCCATAGGAAGGGTAGTAAGGCTGTTCTTGAAGATCTGCTCAAATCCGAGGAACTTCAGTACGGAAAGGTTTACACTCGGATGGAAGCGAAGACCGCCCTTGTAAGGTCCGATTGCGGAGTTGAACTGTACGCGGTAACCTCTGTTAACCTGTACTTTGCCGTTGTCATCAACCCACGGTACGCGGAACATAATAACGCGCTCCGGCTCAACAAGACGCTCGATAACTGCGTTCTCTTCATATTCCGGATGTTTCTCAACGATGGACTCGAGAGACTCTAAAACTTCCTCAACTGCCTGAAGAAATTCTTTCTCGTTTGCGCATCTTGTTTCAAGACCTTCGTAAACTCTTTTTAAATAAGCATTTGTAAGTGACATTTGATTTCCTCCTTTGCTCTTACGTGTACACTTTACGTATGTGCTGCAGCTTTGCAATCCACACGTAAAGTGTACCGCAGTAACGCTTTAACGTGTTAAACAAAACATTTTCAAATTATAGTACAATCGGAGGGCATTTTCAATGATTTATTCAAGGTTATTTTTACAAAATTTTGTACAGACAGTAATATTTTTTGTGTATTTTGTTTTAGAGTAGAACTGAAGTAAAAAAGAGCACAGTTCTGTGCTCTTTAAGATGGTTGAATATAGGTCGTTGTTTATATAGCTTGACTCAAAACATCTCCCCGGCGAATCCATGTTCCAAAAACATATGATATTCATCCATCTGTTCCGGAAGAATTATTTCCCTTCCTTCTGTATATTTCGGGTTCACCTGATAATCAAACGTAAGGTTCAGCTGCCAGTCTTCTCCTGGATTATCAAGGATCTGATTGATGATCGTGCGGCAGACAGCCTCGTTGATCAAGTCTTTGTGTGCAGGGATATTGACCGAGCTTGAAGAGAAGGTGAAGCTTAATCCCGCATAGGTTTTATTCATATTGTCGGTATGAAACTCAAAACCGCTGTCAAAAGCTCTTAGCTCGTCACGGATATCCCAGATACGGTCGTCATTCATCTGTTCAATGCGGTTAAAGCCATATATCTTTCCTTTCAGATGAATGCCATCCGCTTCTGCAGAAAGATTCCAGAGTTCGCCTTCGCTTGCGGTCTCCATTTCATTTAGCAGCTGTGTTTCATCCATATTTAGTTCTGTCAGCATTTCAGATGGAATCACAGCTTCATAAGTTGGATTGCCAGTATCGAGTTCGATCCCGAGCATTTTCGTGGCATCCTCTACAGGGATGCTGCAGTCTTCCACCGGCCAGGTCGAACCCTGAATATATGGCTGGTCATAACCGATTTCGTAGGAAACTCCGTCCTTTCCGGTAAAAGAGTAGTGCGTCCAGTCGCCTTCTGCCGGAATATTCTGGAGTTTTAATAAGTCGTAGACATGGCCGATCGGGATATAATTACTATCAGTTGCATAAACAATATTTGGCAGCAGAACATTTTCATTCCTATCACGAACCTCAATAAGATCCTTGTTCCAGGAAATCACATTACTGATCTCGTCGTTCGAAAACTCAGCGATGCGGTCTTTGATTCCGTAGAACAGGCAGTCCGCCAGATATTCATAAACAACACCGTTTTGATAGCTGTATTCACCGACTTCATGCATTTTGTTATGCAGTTCGGAACGGGAGGTCTCGGATGTAAAAGAGATGGAGTAGAATGAGTCCCTAAGAAAATCATCCGGGCTGTCATACTCCTTCTCGATATAACTATCGTCCCAATACTCATCTTCGTAATCACTATCGTCTTCTGCTGCACTCGTCTCACTATCAACTTCAAAGCGCACTTCAAACGACATCTCTAATAGCTCCGGATAGTTGCGCACAAACTCCTGGAAGCGTTCGATCTCAGGGAAGATGGCTTCAAAATCCGCCCGTTTGTTAACTGTCGCCTCGAAGTATCCCGTGGATAGGAAGTAATCTGTTGTCTGCACCATGCGGAGAGCTTTGCTTTGGTCATATTCTTCTGACAGGCGTTTAAAGATCTGAGCATTTATATCATCCATAAGATAATTGCTTGCCCATAAGCTATAGGACATATGATTAATGACGTGGAAGGTGAGAGGCTCATCAAAACTGTAGTCCTCTGTAGTCACGGTCCACCATTCATCGGTATAGCCTTCGTCATTCTTCTTTTCGATAGGGCCATCAATGATCCTGAACTTCCGAAGGCCCATTTCCTGGCGGATATATTTATGAACGTCACGTTTGGTGTAATTTTTGATGCAGCCACTTAAAAGACCCATTAAGAGCACTGCGACCAGAAGCAGGGTAATAATCTTAAATATCTGTTTCGTTTTCATAGTTTTGCCCCTCCTAAAGGGCAAAATAGACCTAAAATGTGAAATTGTTGTGGCTGGAATATTACATTTTTATGTCAGAGTTATGCCCTTGTTTTAAAGTGTTTGCTTTAACGATATAGAGATGATCAGACAGGAAGTTTCAGTTGATTATTATCGCTTCTTTTAGTAAAATCTACGGGTAATTTATCGGAACTATAGGATAGAGGAAAACCAGTGGAAGAGAACAAACAGATCACAATCGCTGTTGATGCAATGGGCGGGGACTTTGCCCCGGCAGAAACCGTAAAGGGCGCAGTGCTTGCGACTGAAGCGGATAAAAACCTTTGCGTCCGTTTATATGGAATTGAAGACCAGGTAAATGCCGAACTTTCAAAGCTTAGCTATGACAAAGCGCGTGTTTACGTTGTTCATGCGCCGGATGTCATCGAGACCTGTGAGTCTCCGGTTAAGGCTATTAAGGCAAAGAAAGAATCTTCAATGGTAAAAGCACTCTATGCCGTTAAAAGCGGCGAGGCAGATGCGATTGTCTCCTGCGGCAACACAGGTGCACTTCTTGTAGGCGGCCAGCTGATCGTAGGTCGTATCCGCGGAATCGAGCGTGCGGCTTTAGGCTTCCTTGTTCCTTCCATGAAAGAGCCGGTTCTTCTGATTGATGCCGGTGCGAACGTGGACTGCAGACCGGAGATGCTTCTTCAGTTTGCACAGATGGGCTCCATTTATATGGAAGACATTGTCAAAAGAAACGCTCCGAAAGTCGGACTCTTAAACATTGGTGAGGAGGAAGAAAAAGGAAATGCCCAGGTTAAGGCAACACTTCCTCTTATGAAAGAATGCGAGAGCATTAATTTTACGGGCAGCGTACAGAGCCGCGAGATGACAGACGGTATTGTTGACATTGTTGTATGCGACGGCTTTATCGGTAATACGATTCTGAAAACCTATGAAGGTGTTGCGGCGTTTATGCGTCAGTCTTTAAAGGCTACGCTTGGAGGAGGCAGCTTAAAAACCAAAATTGGTGCCGGCCTCATCAAGGGTGAGCTTAAAAACATGCTGAAACAGTTTTCTGTAGAGGAGTACGGCGGCGCGCCGATGCTCGGACTTAAGAACCTGGTCGTTAAGACACATGGAAACTCCTATGCGCCGGAGATCCGCAATGCGATCCTTCAGTGCAGAGACTTCGTAGCAGCAGATATTGCAGCAAAGATTTCCGCTTCTCTCGGAACTGAGCAGAAGGCGTAAAGTAACTTGTAAAAGTATTTATAGAAAGAGGACATTATGGAATTTGAGAAAATTCAAAACATCATTGCAGACGTGTTGAACGTGGATGCAGGAACGATCACATTAGACACCAAATTCATCGATGATCTTGGTGCTGATTCTTTAGACCTTTTCCAGATCGTTATGCAGATCGAAGATGAGTTCCAGATCCAGATCGATGACAGCGCAGCTGAAAAGATCACAACCGTAGGCGATGCAGTGGAGGAAATTAAGAAAATCAACTAAATATGGACTACTTAAATGAGTTTGAAGATATAATCGGTTATAGCTTCACCAACCGTGAACTGCTTATCACCGCACTGACTCACAGTTCATTCGTCAACGAAAACAGAGCGAAGGATCCTACGTTAGAAGACAACGAGAGATTCGAGTTCTTTGGCGACGCTATAATCGAGTTTTATATCAGCGAGTATCTCTTTAATAAGTATGGAAGTTTCCCTGAAGGTGACATGACGAAGCTCAGGGCTTCCATGGTGTGCGAACAAAGCCTGGCGGAGTGTGCGAAACAGATCCGTCTTGGCGAATTCATGCGCATGGGAAAAGGCGAGGCACTGTCCGGCGGACGCGAGAGGGCTTCGATTACTTCTGATGCGTTTGAAGCGCTTGTTGCGGCAATCCATTTAGACAGCGGAGACGATGTCGCAGTCAGCAAGTTTATTGCCGAGCACCTGATCAAGGGTCTGGAAAACAAGACCTTGTTCTTTGATGCAAAAACGCGTCTTCAGGAGATCGCACAGCAGAAAGGAAGCAACTCTCTTCGTTATGAGCTGATCTCTGAAAGCGGTCCTTCTCATAACAAGACCTTTGAGATCGCGGCGATCCTTAATGATCAGGAAGTCGGACGCGGTAAGGGGCATTCTAAGAAGGCGGCGCAGCAGGCAGCTGCAGAGGAAGCGATTAGAAGACTGGAGAATAAAGAATGTACTTAAAACAAGTTGAAATACAGGGCTTTAAGTCCTTTGCGAAAAAAATCGTATTTGACTTTCCGGATGGAATCACGGGTATCGTAGGTCCGAACGGCTCAGGTAAGAGTAACGTAGCGGATGCGGTCCGCTGGGTACTTGGCGAGCAGAAGATCAAACAGCTCCGTGGATCTAAGATGGAAGATGTCATCTTTGCAGGTACGGCCAATCGTAAACCGCTTGGTTTTGCCTTCGTATCGATCACACTGGATAACTCCGACCACAAACTGAAACTGGATTTTGAAGAGGTTACGGTCTCCCGCCGCGTTTACCGTTCCGGCGAGAGTGAGTACATGATCAACGGCTCTATCTGCCGTCTGCGTGATATACACGAACTCTTCTATGATACAGGTATTGGTAAAGAGGGATATTCCATCATTGGTCAGGGCCAGATCGATAAGATCCTGCAGGGTAAGCCGGAAGAGCGCCGTGAGCTCTTTGATGAGGCAGCAGGTATCGTAAAATATAAAAAGAGAAAAACGATCGCGCTTCGTAAACTTGAAAACGAGCGTTTAAATATTGCGCGTGTCAAAGATATTTTAGGCGAGTTGAACCGTCAGATCGGTCCACTTCGCCGTCAGAGCGAGGCAGCTGATAAGTATGTCAAACTCCGTGAAGACTTAAAGCGCTACGACATCAACCTTTTCTTATATGAAAACGGCGATGTGAAGAGCAAGATCAGAGAGTATCACGAGAAAGAGCGTATCGCGTCTGAGGATTTAGAGGCAAGCCGCATTGAGTTTGAGAATGCGAAGATTGAGTATGAGAGATTAAGCGAGAACATCCTTCAGCTTGATACGCAGATCGATGCATTAAAGAACCAGATCTCCCAGGGCGATATCATTAAGACCAACTTAGAAGGCCAGATCAAGCTTTTAGAAGAGCAGATCAATTCTGCAAACGATGCGGAAAGCCGCTTCCAGGTGCGCCTTGCGGAACTGACCGAGTCAATTGAAAAAGCCGGCGCGGAAAAGACCCGTATTGAAGGCGAAAAGGCGGAAAATCAGAGAGCTTTAACCGAGGCTGTTACCAAGGCATCTGATCAGGACAGCCGGGTGCTCGAGATTCAGAATGAAAACGAAGAAATCCGTCAGGAGATCGAAAAGGCGAAAGAACGTATCATCGAGCTCGTAAATGCGCGTGGTGAGATCAACGCCCGTATGGAACGTCTTGATGCTGTTTTAGAGCAGATTGCGCGCCGTAAGACGGAACTGACCGAAAACTTAGAGAAATTTACATCTGATAAAGATGCGCAGGCGGAAAAGGTCGCAAAACTCAAAGAAGAGTTTGCGGATGCGGAAAACACCGTTAAGGAGATGGAAGATGAGATCTCCAAGAAACTTGCTGACCTTAAGGACGCTGATGCGCAGGTTGCAAAACTGAATTTAGAACTTGGAAACTCCAAGCAGCAGTATGTGGAAAACCAGGCGAAACTTGATACCTTAAAGAACATCACCGAGCGCTATGAAGGATATGGAAACAGTATCCGCGAGGTGATGAAGCTTAAGGAAAAGAAACCGGGCATCCACGGCGTTGTTGCAGATATCATTAAAGTAGAAAAGCAGTATGAGATCGCGATCGAGACGGCTTTAGGCGGAAGTATCCAGAATATTGTTACGGACACCGAGGCGACTGCTAAGGAAGCCATCGAGTATTTGAAGGCAAATAAACTTGGACGTGCGACCTTCCTTCCGTTAAAGGCGGTTACGGGAAGAGGCGAGTTTAAGAACGAAGCCGTGCTCGATGAAAACGGTGTTTTAGGTCTTGCAAGCTCGCTTGTTACGGTTGAGCCGAGATATGAGGGCGTCGCAAAATACCTGCTGGGCAAGATCGTCGTTTGCGATACGATTGACCACGCGATCTTAATTGCACGTAAATATAACTATTCCCTGATCATCGTTACCTTAGAGGGCGAGCTCTTAAACCGCGGCGGTTCCTTAACCGGTGGTGCGTTTAAGAACAAGTCCAATCTCTTAGGCCGTCGCCGTGAAATCGAGGATATTGAAAAACTCTTAGTATCTTTAAAAGAAAAACAGGAAGATTGCGAGAAGAATATCGAGCTGATTGCAGGACGCAAGGATATCTTAGAGAAAGAAATCTCTGATTCCAGACGCGAGCTTGAGGAAAACCGCATCTATCTGAATACGGTTAAGATCAACTTAGAGCAGGCGGAAGAGAAGCAGGAAGAGATCCAGGGCGGATTCGACAATATCGAAAAAGAGAACAAGGATATTGAGCAGCAGACAGAAAATATCCATACACAGAATACTTCTCTTAATGATGAGCTGGATTCCAATGCAAACGAAAGCGATGCTGTTAAGCAGAAGATCGTGGAACTGGAAGAGACGCTGGCTGAGAAACGTGCGAAGGAAGCCGAAGAACTCCTGCTTGCGCAGAGCATGAAGGTCGATAACTCCAGACTGACCGAGCAGAGCAGCCACTTAATGAGCGAGCTCATCCGTGCAGAGAACAACTTAAAGGAACTGGAAGAAAGCCTTGAGACTCTTAAGAGAAATAATGAGAATTCTGCGAAGATCGTGGAAGAGAA
The DNA here is from genome assembly GCA_946611595.1 of uncultured Clostridia bacterium. Classification (GTDB taxonomy): domain Bacteria; phylum Bacillota; class Clostridia; order Lachnospirales; family Lachnospiraceae; genus RGIG5612. The sequence continues at coordinate 16,349 of CAMODY010000018.1, forward strand.
GAATAATGAGATCCTTCAGATCCGTGATTCGATCGCAGAGGCTGTTAAACAGCATGACACTCTGTCAGAAGAACTTGCTAAGGTCGAGGCTGAAAAAGAAGAGCAGGCAGGCTCCCATAGAGGCTTCATCGACCGCCGTGAGGAATACTCAAGACGTGTGGCAGATCTGGACAAAGAAGTGTTCCGCTTGACCTCTGCTAGAGAGAAACTCGAAGAGCGTTTCGAAAACCGTTCCAGCTATATCTGGGAAGAATACGAACTTACTTACAACAATGCGCTGCCGCTGCGTGATGAGACTTTAAATGATCCGGCAGAGATGAAGGAGAATATCAATTCTCTGAAGACGCAGATCAGAGGTCTTGGAACGATCAATGTCGGCGCGATTGAAGAATACAAGGAAGTCAGCGAGCGTCATGAGTTCTTAACGACGCAGTATGAAGACCTCTTGAAGGCTGAAGCTGACCTGGTTAAGATCATCCGTGAACTTGATAAGCAGATGCGTGCTCAGTTCGAGACTGAGTTTACGAAGATCCGCGAAGAGTTCAGCCGCGTATTTAAAGAGATGTTCGGCGGTGGATACGGACGCATCGAACTCGAGGAGGATGTGGATATCTTAGATGCCGGCATCAGCATCATCGCTCAGCCGCCAGGAAAGAAACTGCAGAACATGCTGCAGCTCTCCGGTGGTGAGAAGGCGCTGACGGCGATCGCAGTCCTCTTTGCGATCCAGAACTTAAAGCCGTCACCGTTCTGTATTCTCGACGAGATCGAGGCAGCATTAGACGATGCGAACATCACACGTTTCGCCGACTATCTGCATAAACTTTCTCACGAGGTACAGTTCATCGTCATCACCCACAGACGTGGTACGATGGAAGCAGCCGACCGTCTGTACGGTATCACCATGCAGGAGAAAGGCGTCTCAACGCTGATCTCTGTCGACCTTACAGACCTGAGTGAGGCGGATCTGCAGAAATAAATTTTGAAATAATATTTTTC
>CAMODY010000019.1 GCA_946611595.1 uncultured Clostridia bacterium
GCTTCTTCCTTTGCACGCATTTCAGCTTCCTTGATCATCTTTGCAGAATCAAGTGCAACTTCTTCTTTCAAACTGTCTAAAAGAATGTCTTTTGCCTGTTCGGAGGTGAGACCAGAGATTCGTTCTAATTCCTTAGTACGCTGTTCATTAACAAGTTTCAGTTCTTCTTTCTGTTTCTCTAAAGCAGCTGTTTTATCAGTTAATGACTGCTGTAAACGTTCGATCTGATCGTTTTTCTTCTCAACAGCTTCTTCTTTCTGAAGAACTCGTCTCTCGTATTTCTGCAGCTCATTTCTGCGCTCTTTGGTCTCTTTTTCAAGATCATTCTTAACTCGAAGAGATTCTTCCTTGACCTCTAAAAGAGCTTCCCTTTTCTTGTTTTCAGCTGTTACTACTGCTTCATCAATGATCGATCTTGCTTTTTCTTCCGCACTACCGATTTTTCCATCATACACTTTCTGCTGATGGGATTTAGAAAGAAACCAGAATATAACAGCTCCAACGCAGAATGCAGCTACACCAATAATGATGTAAATTAGCATACGAGGAGCACCTCCTTATTTAGTTTTCATTGTGCAACATGTAGAAAAATCCACATGTATAACATATGGATTTTAATCGTTTTTTGTCAATATGTCAATTAATTGTATACATGAAACCTATATTGTTATGTATATGCTCTATATACACGAAATTACACCGGTTCAAAGAAGGTATCCGGATGATCCGGATCAAAAATCTCGTTTGCCCACATCAAAGTGACGAGATTTTCGGTATCAGAAAGGTTCTGTATGCTATGTGTATAGCCCGGAAGCATATGAACCGCCTGAATCTTATCGCCTGTAACCTCAAATTCGATGGGCTCATAGGGCTGATTTGTCTCGGGATCAATACCTAATTTACGTTCACGGATCAGTCCATGTCCGCTTACGACAATAAATAACTCCCATTTGCTGTTATGCCAGTGCTGCCCTTTTGTTATGCCCGGCTTGCTGACATTTACAGAAAACTGGCCATGATCTAAGGTCTTTAAGACTTCCGTAAAGCTGCCTCGATCATCGCACTTCATATCCAGGTCAAAAAGAACCTTCTCTTTGGGCAGATAGCTTAAATACATGGAATAAAGCTTCTTTTCAAAGGAGCCATCTGCGATTTTCGGCATGATCAGGGTCTTTGGCTGATCATGGAACTGATTTAAGCATTCTACGATATATCCAAGAGTTGCTTTATGCGTCAGCTGAGCTTCACAGAATTTACCATTCTTGTGCGGATGACCTTCTAATGCATCAAACATTTCCTCAATAAGATCATCAATAAATAAAAGCACAAGCTCTACATTTGGATCGTTGACCGTAATCGGGAGATCATTTGCAATATTATTGCAGAAGGTGCCAACTGCTGAATTATAATTCGGACGTACCCATTTACCAGCTAAATTAGGGAAACGATAAACATAGACGGTTGCACCGGTCTCTTCTCCATATGCAAAAAATAGGTCCTCACCTGCCTTCTTACTCATGCCATATTCGCTTCCTGCAAAACGTCCTTCAAGCGAAGCCTGAATGGAGCTCGAAAGCATTACAGGACAAGTATTTCCATGCTTCTTTAATGTATCAAGAAGTATGGATGAAAAACCAAAGTTTCCTTCCTGAAATTCCTTAGGATCTTTCGGTCTGTTTACGCCGGCTAAATGAAAAACAAAATCGGCCTGTTTACAGAATGCGTCCAGTTCTTCTAAAGTGTTTGCTTTGTCATATTCAAAGATCTCATCAATCTGAATAGAAGGCCTGGTTCTGTTCTTCCCCTCTTTAATATTCTTAAGATTCTCTATTAAATTACGTCCTACAAATCCGGCTGCACCGGTCACAAGAATATTCATTAAGCGTTTAACTGCTCCTTAACATAATCTGTTGTCAGGATCTTCTTTACAACTCCATCTACATCCAGCAGATTCGTATTGTTTGAAGTGTACGCTTCATCGGTTTCTTTCTCAATCTGGCCCTGACTGAAATACTTATCATAGTTTAAGTCACGGTTATCTGCGAATACGCGGAAGTACTGCCCCATGTCTTCTGCGCGGAGCCTTTCTTCTCTCGTCATCAAAGTCTCATAAAGTTTCTCGCCATGACGGGTTCCAATGATTGCAGTTCCGGTATCTCCAAATAACTGCTGAACCGCTTTTGCAAGATCTCCAATCGTTGAAGCATCAGCCTTCTGAATAAAGAGATCGCCCGGTTCTGCATGTTCAAATGCAAATTTTACAAGATCGACAGCTTCATCCAGATTCATAAGAAAACGTGTCATAGCAGGATTTGTGATCGTAATCGGCTTGCCAGCCTTGATCTGCTCGATAAAAAGCGGAATTACAGAACCTCTTGAGCACATAACGTTTCCGTAACGCGTACAGCAGATAACAGTTCCGCCCCGTTCTGCAGCGACTCTGGCATTTGCATAGATAACATGCTCCATCATCGCCTTACTGATTCCCATCGCATTGATCGGATAAGCTGCTTTATCTGTACTTAAGCAGACAACTCGCTTGACGCCGGCAGCAATAGCAGCATGAAGCACATTATCAGTTCCTTCTACATTCGTCTTTACTGCCTGCATTGGAAAAAACTCGCAGGAAGGAACCTGTTTTAATGCAGCTGCATGAAAGATATAATCTACGCCAGGCATCGCATCCATGACAGATCTGTGGTCACGCACATCACCAACATAGAATTTGACTTTTCCCGCATGTTCCGGATAATTTGCCTGAAGTTCATGTCGCATATCATCCTGTTTTTTCTCATCGCGAGAAAAGATACGGATCTGGCCGATATCTGTTGTCAGAAAATGCTTTAACACAGTGTTACCGAAGCTTCCGGTTCCGCCTGTGATCATTAATGTTGCTCCGCTGAATGCGCTCATTTAAGCTTCCTCGCTTTCTATTTGCTATTCGCTTTGCCCTATAGTATACCTTTTCCTATTCACCATAGCAATCAAAGAATACACAACAATAAGACCGCCAGCGGCCTTATCATTGCTTTCCTGCACTGTAACTGCATCCTCCTTCCCTTCAGATTTTAGCTGTTCCAATCACATATCCAAACTGCCCCACGCCTTATCATATCGAATCGGCTCTGACAGATAGCTAACAGAAGGTTTATCATTTAATTCATGCTTTACCTGCAAAGAGATCAATATACTTGCAGAGCTAATTAATAACGTTAAAAAGAATAAAGAAAACAAAATTGTGAAATAGAACTTATGTTTCTTTTCATTTTTCATACTGCTCCCCTCCTTATGCAATCTACGCTTAAGATTTGAACTTAAGAGCGAATCTAAAAATATATATTAAATATCTGAACGAAATATCTCTTCGATAATCGGAGTATAACAAGAGAAAAGGTATACACAAGTGTATACCTCAAACTTAATAAAGAATTTATGTAAACGTTATAAACAAAGAAAATCAGCTAAGAAAAGTCATGTAAACTTCATATACAAAGACAATTATTTATGGCTGATATCGTCGATCTTATACGGCGTAACCTGATATACATAATAGTTCAGCCAGTTCGTATAAAGCGTATTTGCATGTGCACGCCAGGTAAGAAGCGGCTTATTTTTCGGATCATTATCCGGATAATAATTAACCGGAATCGAAGGATTTAAGCCTTTCTTCGTATCACGCTTATACTCATAGTCGAGAGTATTTCTGTCATATTCCGGATGACCCATGACAAAGATTTTCTTACCTTCTTCCGCAATTGCAAGGAAAAGTCCGGCTTCATCGGAATCTGCAAGAACCGTAACCTCTTTATTTCTAGCAACTTCTTTTAAAGAGACTTCCGTATTTCTGGAATGCGGAGCCCAGAACACATCGTCAAAGCCGCGAACAAGCGGAGTCTTTCTATGATGGACCTTGTGCTGATATACACCCGAAAGTTTAGACGGCATCAAGCGCTTTTTAATTCCATAAAAATGATATAAAGCAGCCTGCGCTCCCCAGCAAAGGAAGATCGTAGAGGTAACATTAGTCTCAGACCAATCCATGATCTCTGTGATCTCATCCCAGAAATCAACCTCCTCAAAATCGATCAATTCAATCGGTGCGCCGGTAATGATCAGACCGTCAAAGGTTCTATCTTTGATCTCATCAAATTTCTGATAAAACTGGTGAAGATGAGAGATTGGCGTGTTTTTCGATTTATGATGTGCCGGAGCAATAAAAGTTAAATTTACCTGCAGCGGCGTGTTGGAAAGAGATCTCAGCATCTGGATTTCCGTATCTTCTTTTAATGGCATGAGATTAACAAGCACAATTTCCAAAGGACGGATATCCTGGGAGATTGCACGTGTCTCGTCCATAATAAAAATATTTTCTTTTTCAATTACTTCTCTTGCCGGAAGATCATGTTTTACTTTGATTGGCATAAGATCACCTTCTCTACGTCTAAATATTGCTCCTCCATAGAGGCAGTTTAACTTTCACGCTGAAATCAATTAACGCGTGTAATCTGTATCATAGTAAATTTAATGAAATTTTTCAATATAATCCTGCTCTGTAATGATCGGCACCCCAAGCTTTTTCGCATTGTTGTTCTTAGAGGAATTGGAATTAATATCATTGTTGATCAGGAAGCTGGTCTTTGAGGATACCGAACCTGCAACTTTTCCGCCTTTACTTTCAATCTCTGCCTTAAGTGCATCACGATTCGGATACTGCGTAAGACTTCCGGTAATAACAAAGGTCATGCCTTCTAAGGTGTTGGTATCACCGGATCTGTCTTCAACATTTAAATGTACTTCATCTAAAAGATGGTCGACTGCAATACTCTTTTCAGGATTAGCAAAATACTCAACCAGGTTCTTGGCAAGAACATCGCCGATTCCTTCAATTTCCGTAAGTTCTTCCGCAGAAGCTTTGCGGATTGCGGCAAAATCATCTTTGAAATATTTACATAAAGCCTTCGCATTTGCAGCTCCAAAGCCGGCGATTCCAAGCCCGTTTAAAACTCTCGACGGCGTTGTCTCTCTCGCTGTATTTACGGAGGCGATAATATTCTCATAAGACTTTTCGCCAAAACCGGACATATTTACGATCTGCTCTTTATGCGCATCCAATTTAAACAGATCAGCAAATTCCGAAATGAAACCATGTCCGATAAATTTCTCCAGTGTTTCTTCCGAAATGCCTTCAATATTCATTGCATTACGGCTTACAAAATCAACGAAGGTTTTAATCTTCTTTGCAGGGCATGCCTCATTTGGACAGGTAAGTGTTTTAACTCCGTTATCCTGCTTGATCACCGTTTGCGTTCCACATGCAGGACAGACCTTGGGGATCTCAAGATTTCCGGAAGAAGTCAGGTTCTCTGCAATTTGCGGAATGATCATGTTGGCTTTATAAACCGTAATGCGATCGCCGATCCCAAGCTTTAAGCTTTCTATAATGCTGACATTATGAACACTTGCGCGGCTAACCGTTGTCCCTTCAAGTTCCACGGGCTCGAAGATGGCAACCGGATTGATAAGACCGGTTCTCGAAGGAGACCATTCAACTTCCGTTAAACTTGTCTCCGCAATTTCATCTTTCCATTTAAATGCGATGGAGTTGCGTGGGAATTTAGCAGTCCGTCCTAAACTCTGGCCATATGCAATATCGTCCATTAAAAGAACCAGTCCATCTGATGGGACATCAAACTTCTGAATCTCTTTCGCATACCACTGAACTGTCTCTTCCATAGTTTCTGCCGTTACGACTTTATAAGGAACTACTTCAAAGCCCTGATCCTTAAGCCACTTAAATCTTTCTTCATTTGAATTATGAAAATCGATATCTTCAGAACTTTCGAGAGAAAAGGCAAAGAAATTAACTTTGCGCTCTGCCGTGATCTTTGGATCTAACTGGCGAACGGATCCGGAACAGAGATTTCTCGGGTTTTTATATTTTGCATCCGCATCCTCGATTCGTTCGTTGATTTCTTTGAAATCACTATACTTTATAACAGACTCTCCTCGAACGACCAGTCTTCCCTGATAGGAAATCGAAAGCGGAAGGTTCACAAAGGTCTTCGCATTTGAAGTAACCACTTCACCAATTTCTCCATTACCTCTTGTAACGGCTTTCACTAACTTGCCGTTTTCATAAGTTAAAACAATGGTAAGCCCGTCTAGTTTCCAGGATAAAAGCCCTTTCTGTGTTCCAAGAAAAGCAGCCAATGCTGCAGGCTCTTTTGTCTTATCCAAAGAAAGCATCGGGGAATCATGCGCTTCTTTTACAAGTTCAGCCGCGCTTTCATAACCAACATTTACAGTCGGAGAATTAGAAAGCACAAGTCCGGTTTCTTTCTCCAGAGCTTCCAGTTCATCATAAAGCGCATCATATTCAAAGTTGGACATGATCTCCACGTCTTCGCTGTAGTACGCCTTTGATGCTTTATTTAATATATCTACCAGCTCTCTGATACGTTCTTTTTTATCGCTCATATTTTTCCCTTAAAGCTCTGCAAGGAGCTCTTTGATCTCCTCTTCTGTAACTTCTCTCCATTTTCCTTCCGGTAGATCTCCAAGAAGGATGTTCATGACCCTCACACGTTTCAGTGCTGTCACCTGATAGCCTAATGCTTTACACATTCTTCGGATCTGGCGGTTAAAGCCCTGCGTTAGAATAATGGAAAAACTTTTATCATCGATCCGGCGAAGTTTGCATTTACGTGTCATAACCGTACGATCTTCGTTATCAATATATATTTCAACCCCGTCACCCATTTGTTTCAGGAACTCATCTGTGACCTTATGATCAACGCATACGATGTATTCTTTTTCATGATAGTTAGAGGATTTTAAGATCTTATTTACCAGTTCCCCGGTATTTGTCAGTAGAATCAGCCCGGTTGAATTTTTATCCAAACGTCCAATCGGATATACTCTTTTCGGATAGTGGATATAATCTACGATATTATCGGGATTTGAAGCATCCGTTGTACATTCAATGCCTTCCGGCTTATTAAGCACTAAAAGAATCAGTTCTTCGCTGCGATTTATCTCTTTTCCATTTACGGATACGCGCTGCCCGTCCTCAACTTTATCGCCTAATACCGCAACCTTCCCATCTATTAAAACCTTACCAGCCTCAATCAGACGGTCTGCTCCGCGCCTGGAACAAACACCTGCATCACTTAAGAATTTGTTCAAACGAACTGCTCCGTCTTTAGCTTGAATAATATCTTTTGATATATGAGATTGTGGCTTAAGATCTTGATTTGACATGCTCATATTTTACCATAGTGCCTTTGAAATCGCACATTTAAAACGACAATCGATGCCAGGATCAATAAGATGCCAATGATTTTCAGAATATTATGAGCTTCCCCGAATACAGTCATGCCGATCACGCATCCTACAAGCGGCTCAACCGCAACAAGGATCGCTGCTTTTGATGGCTCCATACGCTTAAGTCCCCAGGTATAAAAGAAATATGGAAGAACTGTAGATATCACTCCAATTCCGATCCCCCACAGTATCAAAGCTGGCTCTGCCTTAAACGCCGCGACGGTCTGTGCAGGTTTTCCAAGCGGAAGCGCAGCAATAAAAGCAAAAATGAAAGTCCATACCGTAACAGTCATTGTGTCATATTTTTTAAGTCCGATATTTCCAAAGATTGAATAAAGTGCATAGAAAAGGCCGGATGCGATACCTGTTAAGATAACAAACGGCGGTATCACATAACTACCTCCGATCACCCCGGCAACAAGCACGCAGCCTGCAAACGTAAGGACCAGCGCTATGATCTTCTGCAGGGTGATTTTCTCCTTAAATACAAGTGCGGAGATCAACATGACAAAAATAGGCGAAGTATAAAGAAGCACCACCGCCACTGATGCCTGACTGTTGATCATTGTATAAAAATAACAGGTATTAAAAAGAACAACGCTGACGATGCCTGTGCAGGCAAAGATCCATATATCTTTCAGTTTAATCCTGAATTTAGACTTATCCTTGATCAGAACGACAAGCGGAAAGACGATCACGGATACTGTCATACGGATCGCAGAAATCTGCAGGGCGTCTAAGCCATGCGCAGATAAGTTCTTTATAAAGATGTTAATAACGCCCCATAATACCCCGGCAAGAAGCACAGCAATTACCGGTTTTACAGAGTCTGTTTTCCTTACACTTTCCATTGATCTTAAAAAAAACTGTAACCAGCATCTTTTGTTTTGCACATTGCATTATAGTATAGCATCAATTGGAGAATACGAGTAAAAATAATGGTCAGATTTTATAAAAAGCGTGGTGGAATTTTATCTCTAATTCGCTATAATTTCCCATTATGGACTTATACATAGGACTAATAGTTTCAGCGATCATATCGTATCTGCTTGGTGGACTAAACGGAGCTATCATTTTATCCAAAATATTCTATAAACAGGATATTCGCGATTATGGAAGCAAAAATCCGGGTTTTACCAATTTTAAGCGCGTATATGGAAACAGTTTCATTGCATGGTCTGTTATCATCATTGATGTTTTAAAGACTGCACTACCTGTATTCGCGACAGCGATTTTCTTTAAAGAACTCTTTGGTCTTTGGCAGTTTGGCGCCGCTTTTTCAGGTCTCTTCTGCATGATCGGCCATTGTTTCCCATTATGGTACAAATTTAAAGGCGGAAAAGGATTTATGGCAGGTTTTGCAACAATCTGGTTTGTAGACTGGCGTATGGCCATTGCCGCAGTGATCGTATTCTTTGCAGTTTTGTTTATTTGGAAATATATGTCCCTTGCATCCTGCTCAGCTTCCTTCTTCTGTCCGATCGCGCTTCTAGTGATCGGACCTTCGAGCATCTGGGTTGAGATCCTTTGTATTCTTTCCGCAGCACTAGTTATTGTAAGGCATAAAGAAAACCTCGTAAAACTCGCTCACGGTACAGAATCCAAATTTTCATTATTAGATAAATAAATAATATCCGTTTTGATAAGAACAGCCTTCCTCTTCCCCTTTGAGAAAGGCTTTCTTTTTGTTAAAATGTATTCGGAGGTTAAATCATGATTGAGACAATCTATGGAAAAATCGAAGGCATAGAAAAAGAAAACTGTACGGTTTATATGGGGATTCCGTTTGCAAAAGCTCCGCTTGGAGAGCTCATGTTCAAGCACCCTGTAAAGCCGGATCCATGGGATAAACCCTTGATAGCAGACCATGGAAGCGCAAACCCCATTCAGGCTAACAGTTTTGCAGGAAGCGCAAATATTTCTTTAGACTGCCTGTATATGAACATCTTTGTTCCTAAAAATATTGACTTCCCTGCACCGGTCATGGTCTGGGTCTACGGAGGTTCCTATAGCCACGGAGGTGCAGGCTCAGATAAAATCGGTTCAAAAGAAACGAAAGATCTTCATTATGACCTCGAGCGCTTTGCTGTTGAAACAAAAACAATCGTTGTTTCATTCAATTACCGTGTTAATCTCTATGGCTTTTTAAATCTCCATTTTCTTGATCCGGAGTTTGATCAAAATAACGGTTTATACGACCAGATCATGGCGCTTCAGTTTATAAACGAAACAATTTCCGCCTTTGGTGGAGACATTCATAATATTACCCTTTTTGGGCAATCCGCCGGTGCTGCCTGTATCTTAGCACTCATGCAGATGCAAGAAGCTGCCGGACTCTTTCAGAAGGTAATCATTCAGTCCGCCTGCATTGAACATTTCTTCACGGAAGAAGAAAGCAGGAAGCATACGAAAAAGTATTTGAAACTGATGGGAATCAAAAATTTGGAAGAATTAAAGACCCTATCTGCTGAGCGTGTGATTGAGATCAATAAGAAATATGAAAATTGGCTGCTTAGAACAGGAGATATCCGCTGCGGCTTTTCGCCTACAATAGATGGCATTACTTTAAAACAGGAACCGAAAAACGCTGTTAAATCCAGTAAGCTTCCGATGATGATCGGAAATGTCATGCAGGAAGGAAACCTCTTTACAAACCGCATTCCAACGATTGCCCTGCCCTTTATTGCATTGCTTATGAAACTAAAGATAAAAGGCGGAAATGAAAGCTATCGACAAAGAGCAAGCAATTCCGTTACGGAGCATATTTATATTCGGCCGCAATTGGAGATCATCAAAGATTATTCCGGACCATTATGGCATTATGACTACCGCTATCCGATCCCGGGTGATCCAAGAGGCTGTTATCATTCCTGTGAGCTTCCGGTCCTCTTTAGTCAAAGTTCAAAGATGGGTAAAATCGATGATCCTGCTTCAGAAGAAATAGGAGAAGAACTGAGAAAAATCTGGAGCAGCTTTGCCTATTATGGCGATCCCGGATGGGAACAAGGCCTCCCTGGAGTAATTCTACCTTCTATCTGCCGCTAAACAAATAAAACCCCTTTCCTGTTATTCATGGAAAGGGGTTGCTCTTACATTATTGTTCAATAAACGTCGCAACATTATACAAATATAAAACATCCGTCGCGCCTTCACTGTCGATCAGCGCATTTAGGTCGCCTTCATAGTAGCGAGGATCGACCATTAAGATCTGCTTATAATCTCCTGCTAAAAACGGAACAAAACAATTTGCATAAGAATCTTTGACTACAAGGAGTTTCTTATCAGATGCAGCCCCTGGATTTTCGATCCTGATCTGCGGATAGTTGCCGTTAAAGAAGATCGTATACTGATCTTTCACATCCAGATTATCAGCCTCATAGAAAGAGGCTTTTCTTTTGCCTTCTTCAACATATGTAACGGTTATATTCTGCTCTGTTTCAGGCAAATAAACATAGATAGAATCTGTCTCAGATGTCCTGAATCCACTTGACGCTGTAAGTGTTCCGCTGAAGGAGTCTGTAACCATTTTCTGTTGATAAGCCGTATCTTTTCCAGGAAGAGACAACTGCTCAGCCATTTGCTTATAAGCCGCATAAGCGCCATGCGTTGTCCAATGATGGTCGGTCCTGTAATAGACCTGTTCTTCTTTTGCTGCAGTTCTTAAAGCATCACGGGTATCAATAAAGGTAAATCCAGCGCCGGTAAAATCTTCTTTTAATCGGTCAAGCAAACCATCTTCGTCCGCCGCCGGCGCATTTGCAGGAAGATGATCATCTAAAATACTGAGCGCCGTTGGAGCGATCAGCGCATAGAAATTCACATTGGCATGTGCCGAAGCGATTGCTTTAATTTCTTCCATCTTCGCCGTATAGGCTTCATCAGAAGGCATCAGCATATTCTGGATCAGATAACCGTCTTTAGCTAAAAAGATATCTCTGTTTTCTGTCTTTCCCGCAAAGCGGTCGACCGTGGATTTCATCTTAACCCAGCCATTTCTTCCCGGGAATTGATCTGCGACATAATTATCAAATAGTGATTCAAACTTTCCATTCGTTAATGTCGTAAAGTTAAGCTTCGGAAATAGCTGTAACTTACGATTTTCAATCTCAGAGAGTTCTTTATCCGGAAGAATAAAGAAGATCAGATCAAACAGCAGAATGATGACAGCCATCACAATAAAGAGCACGCGAAAACAAAAGCTTCGTTTCCTTCTCTCTTCGTTCGATATTCTATTGTTTCTGTTTGTGTTTCTCTGTGCCATTTTCTATCATGTTTAAAATCTAAAATACAAGAACGGGTTAAAGGATCCGGAAACCAGAAATGCAACGCTTATGATAAATATCAAAACGCAAACAACGATATTGATCACCGGACGTTTCCGCTCCGTATAGCTCATTACCTTCTTAAATATTGGCGCACTGAAGAAGATCGCAAGGATCAAAAGGATCAGATTGCTCTTCAGGTAATACAGGAAGGAACCATCGATAAAACCGTTCACTCCGCCGCCAAATAAGTTCTTGAGAAACTGTCCCATTTCTCCAAAATCAGTATTGGAAAAGATCGCCCATCCAATGATAACAAGGATCATCGTGTAAATATGTTTGATCCATTTCGGGACTCTTGTACATAAAGGGATCAATACATACTTTTCAAGGATCAGGATCACTCCATAATAAAGACCCCAGATCACAAAGTTCCAGTTTGCTCCATGCCATAGCCCCGTAAGCGCCCATACGATCAGGAGATTTAGGATATGCCTGCCCGCATTCACGCGGTTACCGCCAAGCGGGATATAGACGTATTCCCGGAACCATGAGCCCAAAGAGATATGCCATCTGCGCCAGAATTCAGTGATGTTCCCTGCCAGATACGGATATTCAAAGTTTTCCATAAAATCAAAGCCAAGCATCTTGCCCATACCAATGGCCATATCGGAATAGCCTGAGAAGTCAAAATAGATCTGAAGCGTATAAGCGATCGCACCAAGCCATGCTGTCATCATGGATCTGCCATCAGCCGCCTGGATCGTGGTATATAAGAGGCCTAAATTGTTCGCCAGAAGCACTTTCTTTCCAAGACCAAAGAGGAAGCGCTGCATACCGAAACCGGCTTTTTCAAGCGATATGGTGCGTTTTGCAAGCTGGCGTTCCACCTGATCATAACGAACGATCGGACCTGCGATAAGCTGCGGGAACATTGTGATATAGGCGCCAAAATCTATAATATTTCTTTGCACACGGACCTTTCCGCGATAAACATCGATGACATAAGAAAGTGCCTGGAAAGTATAGAAGGAAATACCGATCGGAAGCGGCAGTTCAAAGGAAGGCTTTCCGCCAAAGATTCCGCAGACCGTTCCAACCAAAAAGCCTGCATATTTGAAAAAGCCAAGAAGCAGGAGATTTACGACTACAGCCAGAATCAGCTGCCGCTTTCTATCTCTTTCAGTATGAAGCGTTTCAAACTGCCGGCCGCAGACGTAGTTGAAGGCAATGTTCAATATCATCAAGATGACATATACCGGCTCTCCCCAGGCATAGAAGACAATACTGAAGATTAAAAGGACAAGGTTCTTAAACCTGAACGGTACAAGATAGTACACGATCAGGACTAAAGGCAGAAATATGAATAAAAAGTTTAAACTGCTGAAAACCATCTATTCCTTACCTAATACTTTTCAGGAATGTGCTCTCCCATTCCAGAACATCTTCGCTAACACCAAAGAACAGATACTGCCCTTTTTCCGTGATCACACCATTGCTTAAGAGCCCAAACTGATTCGTTCCATAACCGTCAAAGGACTCTGTTTTTGTCTTTAAATACGACTCCATCGCATCATGGACGGCTCCGCGATTATCATCATCTTCAATGCGAACGATCAAAAGTTCATTGACGTTCATAATGTCATCAACCCGGTAATAGATTCCTTCATCAACAAGATCCGCATCAAAAGAAAATACTTTTCCTGCATCGCTCATATCTTTTTCGGAAAGCTCTGAAACAGAAGGGATCGCACTCATCTTTGAGCGGATGTCTTCAATCGGAACAACTTTGGAGTTTCCGCGAGTCAGCATTAAGATCATGAACACAAGGAGTGCCGCCATGATCATATACTGCAAAATATCAAATTTTCCGAGCTGTTTTCGTTGTCTCATGAATATAAAAACTTACTAAAATATCTAAAAATCAGGATGCGGCATTAATTACTTCCTGATAAGCCAGTCACATCCGCAATATAAGTCAGCCATCTTGGATAGAAAGAAGCAACCGGATGCATGCCGTCCGGTTCAAATAGCTCCGGCATCTGATCTAATATAAAATCGGCATTGATATAATATACATTGTCCGTTTTTTCGCAATACGCCTTTAAAGCTTCATTAAACGCAACTCTAGGAGCAAACTCATCCCCCGCATAGACGCCTTCCTGAACAGGCAAGATCGCGTGTAAATAAATCGGAACATCCGGCAGGGAGGCCCGTATCTTTGAAACTGCATCATTATATGCGCTTACAAATGCATTTGGATCTCCGCCATAATTATCGATATCATTTGCGCCAAAGAATAAAACGATCAGCTTTGGATTACGGGAGATTCCATCTTCAAGCAGATCATCGCTTCCTGTAAGGCTGGTTCCGATTCGGGCTATAATAACGTCAGTATCTAAAAAGCCAAATTCCTGGGCAGCACTGGTGATGGAATCACCAAGCACAACGCTTCCCTGAAACCAGGAGCGGATCTCGTCATCATTAAAACTGTCGCTCGGTGTTTCAATTATCTTCTTTTCTTCTTCTGAAAGATTGATCTCTGCAGGCGGCTTATATTCCTCATCATTTTCTGGAACTTTCGCGGACAACTCTTTTAAAACAGCTGCATTCTGACTAATTTCGTCGCTGTTTTTCTTAGAACTTTTATAGATTTTCCCACCACTGGATATTAAAAAGATAAAGCCAAGAAGAACGACCACTGCAAACACAATGATCGTCGGCTTGATTGGTATAGTCCTTCTTCTCTGTCGTCTTCTCATGAAAATATTATTTCCGTCATTTATCTTGGCATATTCTACCACTATTGAGAAAAAAAAGGAACACGGGAACGTAGACCTATTTAAACAAAAACAGAGTGCCACTTGCACTCTGTTTTTGTTAATGGAGCTGGCGGGAATCGAACCCGCGTCCGAAATCTCCTCCACGCATCTTTCTCCCACTACAGTCATTGAAATTTTGATTCCGCTTTACAGATCCCCAATGACAGACTTCTATAAAACGTAGCTTGTGATGTTCTGCCGCTTACAAGCTTGGGCGGCAGAGTTTCCCGCAAGGATGACGCCGGCTTGGCAGCTGCGGGCTTCTGCGGCCGACGAGCTGCACTTAGGCAGCTAAAGCTAATTTATTATTCTTAGCGTTTAATTTTAATTGGATCTTTTAAGGTAGTTACCCGCTACCAGTGGCTTAATCCGCTTCTGAAACCCCGTCGAAACCTTTACAGCCCCGTAAGGTTATTTTTTATTTTGTTTTAAAGCTAAAGGCATTGTAACGCGCGCTGAAAGTTTATCAAGATGTACCTTTCCGCTGATACCGTCGAAGCCTCTGCTTCCTCTAACGATCTTATCAGCCGGCAGAAACTGATCATTAAACGGAAGATTTATGATATTCTTCTCTTCCTCATACTGCTGCTCCTGTGTTTTAATAATAACAGCATTATATCTTAATTGTGTGAATCTTTTCTTAAAAAGATTCATGTCATATTGTGTGATCCCTACCAAAGGATCAGAAACAGTGACAGTTTTTTTGTCTAAATCATATCCGCAAAGCACAAGGCAGTGCTCCTGGCTGATCCATACAAGGTCAGAACCATCAACATTGATTCTGATCCCGTAAAACGGTTCATACATATACATGGAAGCCCATATAATTACAGGAAACCCCTTTGCCACCTCGTTTAAAAGGGATTCAAAAGGATAATTCTGATAACTAAAGGCACAAAGTTTTGTATCCTGTGTTGCCAGATACTCATTTGCAGCATTTACGACCGCATCACTATAGCAGCCAAGGCCCATAATATCACTTGGATCACCGACATAGTAATAACGAAAATCGATCTGCTTTTCCGGCTGTAAAAAGTATTTTGTTGCCATCGTGACTTTGTCGACGGAAAATCCGTAATAATTAAGGACGGTCGTTGTAGCCGTTGCCTCGCAGCCGTTCGGAAGTTCCGGATTCTGGCCGACCCAGCTGACAGGAACGTCAGCTTTACGCGCTCCGACCAGTTCTTCATTAACATCCGCCTTATAAAAGATCGGCACGTATTTATAAAAGCCATATGGATCAACTGCACTTAATCCGTCTTCGCTTGTTTCCGACTCAATCGTCGTACTATATCCATAGAAATTACCATACGGATCATAATATCCATATGCGCTATAGACATAGCCGTTATCCGCATGATAATTACCTTCCCAATCATAATAATCCGCACGCGTCTGGATCATAATGCCGGAAAGGAACACACCTAATAAACAGACAATTAATGCAATACTCAGTTTTCTGTATATTTTTCTATAATTCAAGAATCACCTTTAGTATATTTGGTAAAGCATTTGCTTTATGCTTTGAAGTTTCGGATCTTAAACTCACGTTCTGCTTCTCTTCTCTGATCTTTCTTAGCGATATCTTCACGCTTATCGTATAATTTTTTACCCTTACACATACCGATCTCGACCTTAACCAGACTATCTTTAAAATAAACCCTTAAAGGAATAACAGTGTATCCTGCCCTCTGGCTGTCCTGAGAGATCTTGCGGATCTCTTTTTTATGCAGCAGGAGCTGACGGACCCTGAGCGGATCGCGGTTAAAGATATTTCCCTTTTCATAAGGAGAAATATTCATTCCATAGATCAGCATATCGCCGTTTTTTTCCTTTACAAAAGCCTCTTTTATGCTGCACTTCCCCATCCGGAGTGATTTCACTTCAGTTCCTTTGAGGCTGATGCCTGCTTCGTAAGTTTCTTCTACGAAATAGTCATGATAGGCCTTTTTATTATTCGCAATGAGTTTAATGTTTTCTTTTGCCATAACCTAATTTCACTTATAAGAAAGCACCCTCTTTCGAGAGTGCTTCGTGATCAAAGTTTTGTGAAGAGTCCGACGTTCAGCAGGATCGCTACTACGAAGAAGATGACCGTCATGATAATGGTGATCTTTTCGAGCCTTCCTTCCTTGGATCTTCCTTTATTTCTGCTCCAGTAGGTATCGGAACCGCCGCTGATGGAACTTGAAAGTCCTGCGGATTTACCTTCCTGAAGGCATACTACTATGATCATGATAACACTAACGATTGATACGATAATCGTTGCTATTAAATAAAACAATTTCATCCCTCCTAATCAGGTCGTACCGATGAATAATAGCATAAACAATTCCCATCCGCAAGCCTATTTTCCGTATTTTTTCGGGCTTTTTAAAGCTTTTTAGCGCGGGATGCGGTCTAAAATCCATGAGCCTAAAACGCTTTCTGCTTTCTGTTTTAAAACACTAAGAGAAAAAGACTCATCATAGCTCAGTAAAGTATCATGAACAGATGCAAGTTCTTCCGTGTAATCAGCCAGATAATAGGTCTGGATCACAACAGGATC
>CAMODY010000020.1 GCA_946611595.1 uncultured Clostridia bacterium
CAGAAGTCTTCACAGGTCTGACAGAAGGTGCAGGATGTCATGTCAAAACTTCTTGTAATGTACTCCGTATTTCCATCTTCACTGATGGAAGTTTCCACTGTGATCGCAGAAGGGGAGCAGACACGTACGCAGAGACCGCAGTTTGTACATTTTGCAGGATCATAGCTTAAGCGTCCGCGGTAGCCTTTCTTTGCAGGCACATCATATTTTGGGAAGTTTTCTGTGCTCGGCTTAGAAAAGAGATTCTTTATGGCTTCTTTTGCAAACGGGAATTTCATGCTTCAGCCACCTCCGTTTCTGCGCCTTTTGCTTCCTGCTTTTTATCAGCAAGTGCCATGCGTTTTTCTTTTAAAATCTGTGCAGCCGTGTAGAGCCCTTCGATTACGGCTTCCGGCTTCGGTGTGCAGCCTGCAACGGAAACGTCCACATGAACATATTTTTCCAGCGGACCTTCCACTGAGTAGCTGCCCTTAAAAACATTGCCGGAGCGAGGGCAGGAGCCTAAAGAGACAACGCAGAACGGCTTTGGAACCTGTTCTAAAGTTCTGAGCAGACGTTCTTTTGACTGGCTTGTAATTGGCCCTGAGACAACAACGATATCCGCATGACGAGGCGTTCCTGCAAGTTTAAAACCGAAACGCTCGGCATCATAGCGCGGCGTAAGAACAGCTACGAGTTCGATATCACAGCCGTTACACGAGCCTGTATTGATATGATAGATCCACGGTGATTTCGCCGTAGAAGATGCAATTAATTTCTTAAACATTTCTTGTCACCTTTGTTTCTATAATCCGATCCAGACTAAGATCAAACTGAGCAGTGCAAGTCCGGATACGATGGTCCAATAAAATTTGAATAAGTGCTCAATCTTAAGACGGGCTGTTACTGCATGAATAAAGGTCATGCAAAGGATCGTAAGGCCTGCGTCGATCGCAAAGAGGATCAGAGCATTTAAGGCTACGATTCCAGTGTCGATTCCGCCAAGGAACAGACAGGTAAACAGGCTTGTCATGATGAACATCTTAATTGCGGTATTGAGCTTAAATACACCGAGCGGAGCACCGCTGTATTCGATCAGCGGACCTTCGCAGATCTCGGTTTCCGCTTCCGCCGTATCAAATGGCTGGGTTCCGACTTCTGCCGGAATAACCAGGAGCATTGCAAGGGCGGCCGGGATCAGACTCCAGTGAGCGATTCCAAGGTAGGTGCTTTGCTGCCATGCCACGATACCGGAAAGGGAGAAGCAAAGTTCTGCACCACCGGCTTTCTTAGCAACCGCTAAAAGGATCAGGATCAGCGGAAGCTCGTAGCTGATCATGGTTACCATCTCACGGGAAATACCTACGCCTGCAAACGGAGAGCCTGAAGCGCTTCCGCCGACGATCAGGGCCACTGCAGGGATCGTAAGCAGGTAGATGATCACGATGATATCCGCGCTGAAACTGAAGGATGAAAAACTGAATACCGGGATAAAGTTCATCGTTACAACTAAGGATGCAAGTCCTGCGATCGGTGCGATTCGGTAGACTGCCTTGTTTGCAGCATCCGGAATGATCGTCTCTTTGCCCATCAGCTTAAAGAAATCATAAAACGGCTGGAGCAGAGGAGGGCCGACCCTCTTTTGCATTCTTGCTAAAATCTTGCGGTCGATTCCCGCTAATAATAATCCGCAGACAAACACGAAAAGGAAGCCCGGGAATACTAATACGTGAAAAAGAATTAATAAAATCTGAATTAACACTGTCATCTCGAAACCTCCTTTCTTAGTGTATAAAGATAAATATGACAATAATGATCACTGCGGAAGCGATCACTGTATACAGCGAGTAGTCGTTGACATCACCGGAGTGCATGCCCTGCATGAACTTAAAGTAGCCGCCCCAGTTTTTCTTAAAGCCCCAGAAAAGGTCGCTTCCGGAAACGTGGGAGTGCTCACTCTTTTCACCGCCGAAGAAGGTTGCATACTTTCCGTCAACGGCTTCTGTCTTGTTGACCAGGACTTCACCTCTCGTTCTCTTGCCTGTCAGGATCGCGATGCAGACTGCTGCAAGGATGATCACGAAGAGGATGAGCCAGAGTATCGGATCCCAGTAACTTAAGGCTGCAGGTTCTATCGTTGTCTCGCTAACTCCGGCAGCTGCTGCATAGCCACTTCCCATCATCTTGTCGATATAATTTGTTGCGTTAAAGACTGCATTGGTTGCAGGTGTCAGCAGATTCGTATTGATAAAGTTATAGAAGATACCAACTAAGATGCAAAGTGCGCTCATGATCCACATCGGGATACGCATTGCAAGCGGTACTTCTTTTGCATTCTCGCATTTTTCGGACGGCTGGCCGAAGAAGACTGCCTGGGTCACCTTGATAAAGGATGCCAGCGTCATTACGGAAACAACAACCGCTACGATGGTTACAAAGACATAGAAGAAATTGTTTGTTTCAACGCCTTTGCTCCATGCTGCCTGATAGATCATCCATTTCGATACAAAGCCGTTAAATGGCGGAAGACCGGAGATGGAGAAGGCACCGATCAAAAAGCAGATTGCTGTCTTCGGCATTTTCTTTGAAAGGCCGCCAAGTTTATCTAAGTTTGTTGTTCCGGTTGCGTAATATACAGCACCTGCACAAAGGAAGAGCAGTCCCTTGAATAAGGTGTGGTTCATTGCGTGGAACAGACCGCCTGATACGCCAAGCGCCGTTCCAAGTCCGCAGGCTGCAAGTACATAGCCGATCTGGGAAATGCTGTGGAAGGCTAAAAGGCGTTTGAAGTCGTGCTGTGCAAGAGCCATCGTAACGCCGACGAACATTGTGATCGTTCCAAACGCTGCAAGCAGGATCTGCATTGCTGTCTTATCCATCATCATAAAGACAACGAACATCAGGCGGATCATGCCATATACGCCGGCTTTATTGACCATTCCGGAAAAGACCATGGAAATGGAGGACGGAGCCGTTGTGTAGGCGTCCGCTGCCGGTGTGTGGAACGGAACCATAAAGCTCTTTACGCCAAAGCCGATAAAGATCAGAGCAAGCGCTAAGATGGTCGTCGGCGTCAGGTGATTTGCAAGGATCGATGAGAGCTGTGCCATGTTCAGAGTGTGGCACTGCATATAAACCAGACAGATACCGGTAAGGGTAAAGCCTGATCCCACGGAGCCGATCACCAGGTATTTAAAGGCGGATTCAAGAGCTCCTTTTTTGTAATTGCGGAATGCGGTAAGTGCAACCGCTGCGAACGTCATGATCTCGACCATGACATACATATTAAAGATATCACCTGTAAGGACAAGACCTAAGACGCCGCCTGAAAGCATCAGGAAGAGTGTGTAGTAATGTCCTAAATGGTCATCTTTTTCCATGTAGCGAAGAGAGTAGATGGCGGAAAGGGTAAATGTTAAAACGACTAAGATCGCAAAGAAGAGGTTCAGTGCGTCCACTTCATAGCCGATACCGATCGCATAGCCGTTTACAGGCTCCCAGTTTCCGAGCCAGTAAGAGATCACTTCGCCGTCAAGGATGACTGGTTTGATCAGGGCGATAATGCAAAGGAAAGAAATCGCCACAAAGATCATTGTGATAATGTTACGTACAATTTTGTTTTTCCGTCCGAAGATCTCAACCAGGAAAGCTCCGAGGAAGAGACTCATTACGGCGATAACCGGAAAATGCTGCATTATATTCATCATCCGCGCATCCTCCTTATATCACCTGCATCTAATGATCCGTATTTCTGGAACAGCTTGATCACAAGTACCAAAGCCATTGCATCCACACAGGCACCGATAACGATGGATGTCAGAGTAAGAGCCTGCGGAACCGGATCTACAAAATAGTTACCTGCGACACCGTTGATCAGATCAGAGATCGTAAAGATCGGTGCGGTGCCTCCGTCATTGAATCCGGCAGATACGATGAGCAGATTGATGCCATAGTCGATAACGCCGAGTCCGATGACGATCTTGATCAAATTCTTTTTCGTGCAGACCGCATACAGTCCTAAAGCAATGAGCAGGGCAGACGCGATATAGTTAATAATGATCATTCGTCCACCTCCTCATCATCATCTTCATCCACCATTAGTTCTACGCCGTCAGCTCCGGACTTTTTAAATTCCGGAGCTAAAAGACTCAGCATAAGAAGGATCAGGAATCCGATACCTGTTAATACTTTAAAACCAACGGTCCATCCCATAAAGGTGATGTTTCCGGCACTGATCAGATCACCGATCTTGCCATCTGCAAAGAATACGTTTCTGCAGAACACAGAGCCTAAGATAATGCCGCAAAGACCTAAGATTACATATAAAGTTGCGCCGATCGGCTCGCAGACTCTGAGGACTTCCTGCTTAACAGCATCAGAAGCAGTAGAGTAGCCGTAGCCGATATAAAGCAGCAGGACAGCAGAGGCTGTGATAACACCGCCCTGGAATCCGCCGCCCGGGCTGATCGTTCCGAAGAGGATAATGTAAATGCCAAAGACAAGAGCAAAAGGAAGGATCTTATCAGCAGCGCATTTTACAATGATATTCTTTTCGGTAATTCCGTTTTTGAATTTCATTCCTTATCCTCCTTTCCGCTTGTTTTCTTTTTATGGACCCCGAGGATCACGAAAGATCCCGCAATCGCTGTGAGCAGGATAAAGGACTCGCCCAGGGTATCAAAACCTCTCCAGTCAAAGACGACAGCAGAAACGTTGTTGACTGCCATGGTCTTATCCAGGTTTTCTTTCACGATAATATCTGCAACGCCGTCCGGATCGCTTGTGTCATAGTCCTGCGGATTGTTATAGAGTTCTACGACATTCGTGTCGGAACCGTCATAAGTCACAGGGATAAAAACATAGGCATAAACGACCGCATAGACTGCAGCTAAAAGGACGACGCAGACAGAAACGATCGCTGCGATTTTTTTCGCTTTACTCATTCTTCTCGTCCTCCTTCTTTGTCGTTTTCTTAAGAGCGATGATAAAGATCGCCGTTGTTAAGACAGCGCCGACAGCAGCTTCAGCGATAGCAACGTCCGGAGCCTGCAGAACTAAAAACTCAAGCGCTACAAAACCACCGGTCACGCCAAGCGCGATGATCGCTGTTAAAAGCTTCTTGGAGAAGATCGCGATGCACGCGGTCACCAAGATGCCGACGATGATAATTGTATTAAATGAAAAAACAGCACTATTCATCTTCTAAATCCTCCCCATACTTGTCTACAATGGTTTGCGGAGTTTTAGGAGTCTTGCTGCGGTAAGCCGCGCGTGCAATTGCATGGCCTGCGATCGGGCTTGTGATCAGATAGAACACGATCAAAACCGCCAGCTTGATCGCCATGCTGACATCTCCTAAGTAGATGATGCTGTAAAGGATTCCTGCGATCAGGACTCCCAGAACACCAAAGGTTGAAACATTGGTGGATGACTGCATCCTCGTATATGCATCCGGCATGCGGATGATACCTACGACACCTGCTAAGGCAAAGAGGATGCTAAGTACGATTAAAATATCGATCACGATTCTCATAGCTTGCCCTCCAGATATCTCGAAATTAAAACGGAGCCGATGAATCCTAAGATTGCGGTAACCAGGGCAATATCTAAAAAGATGCTGCGGCCGGTATAGAGCGCAAAGAGGATCAGCGCCATATCAACTAATGTGTCCATTGCATCGGCAGAGACAACTCTGTCTGCACCGCTTGGCCCTTTGATCAGACGATAGATCAGGCAGAGCGCAAGGGCTGCGAAGCATATGGCAAAATAAATAAATTCACTCATTCCCATATCCTCCTTATCCAAGGCTCCATTGCGCCTTTAATATCCTTGCCGGCTTTTTCCATATCTTCTTTCTCTGCGTCAATGCAGTGAACATACAGATAATTTTCTCCATCCTGCTCCACAACATCCATGGTGATCGTACCAGGAGTTAAGGTGATGGAGTTTGAAAGCATGGCAAGTGCATAGTCTGATTTCAGTTTTGTAGGAATCTTTACGAATCCCGGCTTCAGATTTTTGGTGGAACCAAATGCCCGGATCGCCATAGAAACATTCGCCTTAATAAGTTCCCATCCGAAAATTATGATGCAGTAAAAGAGCAGCAAAAAGAATCGGATCGGGTTATAAAGGTGGAATGCTTTCTTATGGATGAAGAATCTTGCAGCGAAGAGGCTGACAATGATGCTTACGATTCCGCCGGCCACTAAGATCTGCCAGGATGCATCGCCTGTAAAGATCGATACGATCTGACCTGTGATCAAAAGCCAGAAGATGTAGCACACGATCAGCGTCCCGAAGAATGCTGCCGCTGTTGTTTTCTTCAATGTTTAACCCTCCCTTTAATATTTGACGAAAAATATCGACAATGTGTCATCTATTCTGCGATAAGATGATCAATAAAATATTCTCTGCCGCTCGTTAATTTAAAGTCAAAACTCTTGCAGTTTGGGCAGCAGTAGTTTTCTTTATCCGGCACGCCCTGATATCCGCAGGCATTGCAGTGGATTTCAGCGGGTACTGTTTTCAATTTAATTTTTGCACCCTCGGCAATCGTTCCTTTACTCGCAATTGCAAAGTATTCATGAATACAGGAAGGTACGATCCCACTCATTTCCCCTATGTGGAAATTGACTTCGAGTATTTTCTTTGCGCCGCTTTCCTTTGCTTTCGGGACAATGGTCTCAAGCAGTGCTTCCACAATCGCCAGTTCGTGCATGTTTGTTTCCTCGGTGTTTATCTCTTATCGATCCATGCAGGAGAAGCACGGGTCAATACTTGCAATGATCAGTCCGGCATCGGCAATGGAGTTGCCTTTCAGCATAGTCGGAACTGTCGGTGCATTTTTAAATGTCGGAACGTGAATGCTGACACGTTTATTGGTCTCACCGCCATCGGTTACGACTTTATAGCAGAGCTGTCCACGCGGCGCTTCATGACGTACCATGGTCTCGCCGGCAGGAATGCGGAAGATCTTATTTCCAAGATTGATCTTTCCGTTCGGCAGCATATCGAGTGCCTGGCGGATGATCTTAATGCTTTCAATGTTTTCTAAGATACGGATCACGACTCTTGAGAAGACATCGCAGGTGTTAAAGACTGCTTTTTCAAAATCAAAATCATCGTAACTGCTGTACGGTGCATCTTTGCGGACATCGATCGCAACGGCTGATGCTCTTGCATGAGGGCCGACAGCACCGATGCGAATAGAATCTTCTGTTGTTAAAACGCCAACACCCTGCGTACGCAGAGCAACGGTCTTATCACTTAACAGAATGTCTTTGAGACGTGCATTTGATTTTTCGATTTTATCGAGCATCTCAAGTACATTCTTTCTTTGCTCATCTGAAATATCTCTGCGGGAGCCACCGATGCAGACCATGCCGTAGTTGACACGGTTTCCGGTCAGCTCCTCTAAAATGTCCATGATCGCTTCACGGTCATCCCAGGAATGCATGAAGAGAGAATCGTGACCGATCAGGTGGAGTGCGATTCCCAGCCAGAGGTAGTGGGAGTGGAGTCTTTCCAGTTCTGCGATAATAACGCGGATATACTGTCCGCGCTTAGGAACTTCCATCTCGGCGATCTTTTCTAAAGCCATAGCATAGGAAAATGCATGGGAATGGGAGCAGATGCCGCAGACGCGCTCAACCATGACCAGGGTCTGGATAAAATTCTTCTGTGTTGCAAGCTTTTCAATTCCGCGGTGGTTATATCCGATAAAGACTTCTGCGTCTTTGATCTCTTCCCCTTCGGTATAAAGCTTTGCGTGTACCGGCTCTTCAAGCGCCGGGTGGTATGGTCCGATAGGAATTACATAACTCATGCTTCATCCCCTCCTGTTCCTGCCATTTTTTTCAGCTTATCCATTGGCGTTACCAGGATCTGTCCCTGGCCGTCCAGCATATTGTCAGGCATAAAAAGACGTTTGCTGGTGTCGACGCCTTCAAAGGTGATCGGCATCAGTTCCATGATCTCGCGCTCCGGCCATTCCGCTGCCAGATCGTAGATTCCGGAGATGGAGGGCAGAGTGCTTTCCCCTTCGATCGTGTATGAAATGATCGAAGGATCCATCTGGAATTCATAGGAGACATTTGCCTTGCCGTCGTCATCGATAAAAGCGTGGATCATAGCAAGCGCTACTCCATCAGTTCTCATCTTCTCGGCAACAGGGATGAGTTCTTCTTTTGTTATGAATTTCTTTTCATAAGGCTGCATAAGGTACCTCACATCAATGTATTTCAAAAAAACAGTTCGTTATTTTCTTAACGAACTAGATTCTACCATATATTAACGAAATACAACAGCATGTTGTATGTTTTTACAATATTTATAGTGCATCTTTATTTCGCTTCGGAAGTTTTCTCTAAGGAGCCATTATATAGCTGGGTAAGTTCTGCCTGAATTTCCTCCGCCAGAGAAATCGATTCGAGCGCAGCAGTTTCATCGATGCGCTCAATCGCAAATCCGGCGTGAACGATCACATACTCACCCGGCTTTGGATCGTGAATAAAATCCAGACGGATTTCGCGGCGCACACCATCACGGATTCCAATCGCATCATTTCCGTTGATCTCTTCAATTTTCAGTGGAATTGCAACACACATACTCAGTTCTGCTTTGTAATATACTCTTTTAAATAGTTATAAATCGTATCTCCGTCAGGTGGGCAGCCGGGGATTGAATTCTCGAAATTCTTTGTGCAGGCTCCAACGCCAAGCTTTCCGCTCTTTCCCTGGTAGCCCTGACCGATACAGATCTTTTCGTTTAACTTTTCTAAAAGACCTTCTGCCTGAAGCCGTTCAAGCGCTTCCGTCAGCATCGCATAGCAGGCACTGCAGGAATCTGACTGGTCGACCGCATAATCAATCTCCATGATCCTTCTTGAAAGAGGCGTATCATTAGAAGCATCTCCTTCTAAGGTGATCAGGTTCAGCTTCGAAAGATCTGCGCAGCCGACTCCTGCTTCTTCCGCAAGCGTAATATAGTCAACTTCTGAAGTTTCAAAACCAAGAAGGCTGCAGACATAGGCATCTGTTAAAACAGGGTCCAGGGCTGCCATGATGCAGTTTTTGGTCAGAGGGCTTCCGCCTTCTTCGAAGTAGGGATCTCCGCAGATATGGTCGATTACGATAAAGTCCTGATGCACCTGAGTGTTGAGTGATGCGATCGGCCGGTGAAGACCCTTTGTATGGAATCGTCTTTTTTCGGTATTTGGGATGATCCCTTTCATGTTTTTTAAGGCACAGGTGATCTTTGTCTGGCAATGGCCTTTAAGGACAGGGACGTTGATCAGAAAGTCTGCCTCGAAAACGCTTTTACAGATCTGAATCTTCATGCCATTGCAGTTACAGCTGATGACAGGATCTTTTTGCGTATCGATCAGAGGAACGTCATACTCTTTGGACAGGGCCCGGTATCCGCAGTATTCAAAAGCTTCACTCGTTTTATCACCAACCCAGGAACCTTCCAGGATGAAAAGATTATGAAAGCCTTCTTCCTGGAGATAGGAAAGGATGCCGGATACTACTTCCGGATGGGTGGTAGCGCCATAGCTTGCAGGCGTCGGGCATACCAGATTTGGCTTGATCCCGATACGCGCGTTAAAAGAATCCGCTCCGCATTTTGCGAAGATGATCTCTTTTAAACTGCAGGCGGTAAGGAGACGCTTTGTTATATCTTTGTAGTCCGTTCCATAGGAACGCCAGATCTCATTTCTTTTCATCTTTTTCCTCTTTCGCAGTATCATATCGCAATTGGAAAGCTTTCGCCACTAAAACTATGCAAAAGCCTTTCTTGTCTCAAGATAAAATTCAGTTATAATAGATGAAGTGAAAAGATGAGCAGGAGGAGAAAAACATGGCTTTTTATATTGTCAGTGAAGATATCACCCAGATGGAAGTAGACGGAATCGTAAATGCTGCGAATAATCAGCTTGCAGGCGGAGGCGGCGTAGACGGTGCGATCCACCGGGCAGCAGGTCCGGAACTGGATAAGGCATGCGCAGAGTATGGCGGATGTGCAACAGGAGATGCTGTGATCACCTGGGGCTTCGATCTGGATGCAATCTATATCATCCATACAGTCGGCCCTGTTTGGCACGGCGGCGGTAATAATGAAGAAGCACTTCTTCGTTCCTGCTACCAAAAGTCTGTAGAACTCGGCATTACCCATGGCTGCAGGAGCCTTGCTTTTCCTCTGATCTCAGGAGGAGTATACGGCTATCCAAAAGCGGATGCGGTCCGAATTGCAGCGGAAGAACTTTCAAAAGCGGCTAAAGAAAATGAGAAGCAGGACTTTTATCTGACATTGACCGATCGTGAGGCATTTGCGATTGCAAAAGAGGCGTATCCTGAATACCTGGAAGCGTAAGCTTGATTCAAAAAAACGTAATAAAAATATAATAATTAAAAACAGTGCTCTGGTTTGACTGGCGCACTGTTTTTCTGTATAATATCATGCGTTAAACTATAGGTAGATGGAGCGATAAAGGCCGCTTCATCCGTTTTTAGTGATTTTAAATCTGGTATACGTTCAGGCTGCTGGATGGCTGCAAGTGAAAAATCGATATAAAGAATAAAAACAGGGAGAGAACACAAAACATGAAAGACATTTTTGAAAAATGCTATGAACCGCAGATGCAGGACTTGTTAAGGGAGGCGGATATCTATCCATATTTCCGTGCGCTGGAAAGCCGTCAGGATGTGGTCGTAAAGATGGAAGGAAAACGCCGGATCATGCTGGGCTCTAATAACTATTTAGGACTTACCGTAGAGCCGGAGATCATTGAAGCTGGTGTTAAGACACTTGAAAAATACGGCACCGGATGCTCCGGATCCCGTTTCTTAAATGGAACACTCCAGATGCATTACGAACTTGAGGATGAACTTAAAAACTTCCTCAGAAAAGAAGACTGCATCACTTTCCCGACAGGATTCATGAGCAACTTGGGAATCATCGCATCCCTCGTCGGAAGACATGATTATGTCATCTTAGATAGAGAAGACCATGCATCCATCTATGATGCAACGCGTCTTTGCTACGGAAAAATGCTCCGTTATAAACATGCAGATATGGAAGACCTCGAGCGCCAGCTGCAGCTTGTTCCGGAAGAAGCCGGCTGTCTGATCGTAACGGATGGTGTCTTCAGCATGGGCGGAGATATTGCAAAACTCCCTGAAATCGTAGCATTAGCTGAAAAATACGGCGCAAGAGTCATGGTTGATGATGCACATGGCCTTGGCGTTTTAGGCGAAGGCGGCCGCGGTACCGCAAGCCACTTCGGCCTTGAAGATAAAGTTGATATCTACATGGGAACATTCTCCAAATCTTTAGCCAGCCTCGGAGGCTATATGGCAGCAGATCATAAAATCGTAGATTATGTACGTCATAGCGCAAGAGCGTATATGTTCGCAGCTTCTATTCCTCCGACACAGACAGCAGTTGCTCTTGCAGCACTTCGTCATCTTGAGGCACATCCGGAACTTCCGGAAAAACTGCAGGCAAATGCAGCGCGCTTTAGAAAAGACCTGATCGCTAGAGATGTTAAGATCATCGAGGCTCCGACTCCGATCGTTCCTATCTATACCTATACTCCGGAGAACACTCTGGTAAAACAGAAAGAAATGTACGAAGGCGGCGTTTATGTAAACTCTGTTCTTCCTCCGGCATGTGCACCGGGCGAGTGCCTGCTCCGCACAAGCTTGATGGCAAGTCACACAAAAGACCTGATCGACGAAGCTGCAGAGATCATTGCAAATGTAATGCATCAGGATGACTCCGCAATTTTAGATCAGCTTCATTTAATGTAAATAAAAAAGAAAAGAGTAGAGGAAAATGGCAAAAACGGCAATCGTTACCGGAGGCTCTTCAGGAATCGGACTGAATGTTGCGAAAAGCCTTAAATCTTCCGGCTGCAAAGTCTATGAATTCAGCCGCAGAGAGGTGAAAGACTCTCCGTTTGAACATATCAGCGTTGATGTAACAGATGAGGCAGCTGTTCAGGCTGCAGTAAAACAGGTGCTCGATGCAGAAGGAAAAATCGATATCCTTGTAAACTGTGCAGGTTTCGGAATCAGCGGAGCAGTGGAGTTTACCAGCCTTGAGGATGCAAAACGACAGCTGGATGTCAATTTCTTTGGTATGGTTAACTGCTCTAAAGCAGTTATGGGCGCAATGCGAAAGGCAAAAAGCGGCAGGATCGTAAATATCAGTTCTGTAGCAGGACCGGTACCGATCCCGTTCCAGGCTTTCTATTCTGCTTCTAAAGCAGCCATCAATTCCTATACTTGTGCAGCTGCAAATGAACTTGCTCCTTACGGCATCTCTCTTTGTGCAATACAGCCGGGCGATATCAGCAGCGGATTTACAGATGCCAGAAAGAAGACCTTAGACGGAGATGAAGAGTATGGCGGACGCATTTCAAAAAGCGTTGCTGTCATGGAAAAAGATGAGAGAGGCGGAATGAAGCCGGAAGTTGCCGGTGCTTATATTGCAAAGATCGCCCTTAAGAAAAAAGTAAAACCGCTTTATGCGATTGGTTTTGTTTATAAACTTTTCTGTGTATTAATGAAGATCCTTCCGATCGGACTTTCAAACAAGATCATTGGAATGATCTATGGGTAAGCGTCACAAATGCTTAACAAAAAGAAAGTAGAGTTAATGTCCAAAGTTGCGCTCTATGAGCATGGTGAGGGCAAGACGACTCTGAGACTAAATAAATATTATAAGACGGATTATTCTTCCCGTAACTTTCTCTCAAGTCTGCCGCTTGGCATTTTGACAGGGCTTTTGATCCTGGCGCTTGTTTTCGTGGCAGATACGGAATGGTTCATCAGAGCCTATGAGACCATCGGGGGAACCGCATCTACTGTGCTGCTCGTTGCAGCCTTTGTGCTGTTTGTTATCGCATACTGCTTCTTTTCTCTGTATATGTTCAATCACAAATATGACAACTACAGAGGAAATTTAAGAAGCTACGGACTGAATTTAAGACGGCTTAAAAACGTCTATGAAGAAGAGGAACAGCAGGCAGCAGAAATTACAGGAAACAGACAATAGTTTTTATGAATACATTAATCAAATTCAGAACCAAAGTAGAGGAATTTTATATTGCTCACAGACGCGTCGCCGGATATATCCTGCGCGCCGTGATTCTGTTTTTGTGTATGCTTATTATCAGCAGCTATATCGGGTTTAATGAGTTCCTTTCTCAGGTCTGGGTGATTGCGATCCTTTCGCTGATCCTGGCATTTATCCCGATCCGCTTTATCATGATGGCTGTCGTTGCCTATACGGCGGTGCAGGTTTTCTATCTGTCGATCGGAATAGGCGTTGTCACTACGGTCATATTGGTGGTTATGTATCTGCTGTATTTCCGCTTTGCGGGGCAGTACGGATATCTGCTGATGTTGCTTCCGTTATTGTATTTTATCCGGCTTCCGCTGGTAGCGGTTCTCGTGCTTGCAGCATTGGGACCTGCGATTTCGGTCATCACCGTAATATTCGGAACGGTCTTTTATTATTTGATCCATTACATCGATGTGCATGCAGTTGTCTTTGCAACAGCAACCGGCTCGGCTGAGTTTGAAAAGGCTGAGATGCTCCTTCAGGGACTTTTTACAAACAGCGAATTTCTAACCATGCTTATCGTAATGTTTGTGGTATTCATGATCGTTCATTTTGTGAAGAGAGCAAATTATTCCCATTCTTACGAACTTGCACTTGCTGTGGGAACGGGTGTTTATATTGTTTTAGCGCTTGGAAGTGAATTGCTTTTCGGTGCTATGACAACAACAAAACTTTTAACATACTGCATCGGCGGACTTGTCTCCGGGGGACTTGCGATCCTTTTGACAAATGTGATCAAACCGCTGGATTATACCAGAACGGAGACGGTTGAGTTTGAAGACGATGAGTATAATTATTATGTAAAAGCAGTTCCGAAGACTGCATTTAAATCAGAAACCGTTAGTGTTAAGAAGATCAATAAGAGGAAAAACGGGTGAGTTTCTGGCAAAACATTGTATCAGTATTTCATAGGTATTTTTCTATCTCGTCGATCACCGTGGTTGATATCATCGAGATCATTATTATCTCGGTACTTTTCTATTATCTTTTGACGTGGTTTAGAAAGACAAGAGCCTGGTCTTTATTCAAAGGCCTGATCGTTATCCTTGTCTTATTGATGCTGGCTGCTATCTTTAATTTAAATACGATCCTCTGGTTGGCATCGAGAGTTTTAAGCGTCGGTGTCATCGGACTTATCATTATCTTCCAGCCGGAGCTGCGCCATGCGCTTGAAAGTCTTGGCGGAAGAAAAATGTTTAGGGGCTTGTTTACTACAGACCGTGGAAATAAGAAACGTTTTTCTGATAAAACAATGGAAGAAATCCTGCATGCTGTAACGGATCTTTCCAAAGACCGCACAGGCGCTTTGATCTGTATTGAACTTGATGTTTCTCTTTCAGAGTATGAACATACAGGTATTGCGGTAGATGCTGTTGTATCAAGCGCATTAGTTGAAAACATCTTTGAGGATAAGACACCTCTTCATGATGGAGCGGTGATCGTACGCGATGACAGGATCGTAGCTGCTACCTGTTATCTTCCGATGACTTCAAGCAGAACATTAAATAAAAAATATGGTACCCGCCACAGAGCAGCTCTTGGCTTAAGTGAAGTGACGGATTCCTTTACCATCGTCGTGTCAGAAGAGACCGGCGCTATTTCCGTTGCTTATGGCGGCGAATTAAAAGAGGATATGCAGATTGCGGAACTGAAAAACCGCATGATCGAAATACAAAACCTGAAAGGCCGTATTAGCTGGCTGATCAGAAAGGAAGGAGGCGAGAGCGAAGATGCAGAGCGTGAAGAAGTTTCTTCAGAAGTGGATCGTAAATAACATCGGCTTTAAAATTCTGGCACTGGTCTTTGCTTTCGTGCTGTGGCTGGTGATCACCAATACCACGGATCCTGTTACGAATCGTACGATTACAGGTATTCCGGTTCAGATTGAGAATGAACAGCTTGTTTTAGATGGAAGCCGGGTCTATACCGTAGAATCCGGCAGCACTGCAACGGTAGTCATTTCCGGAAATCGAAGTGTGATCGGAAATATTACAGCTTCTGACTTTATCGCAACGGCCGATTTTGCGGAGCTTTCCATTACAAACTCCGTTCCGATCAATGTGGAACTCACGGGTGAAAAAGCACGCTATGCTTCTTCTGTAACCATCACATTGAAGACAAATAGCATGATCATCAATTTAGAGGATATGGATTCTAAAACGATGAACGTGGAAACTGAGTTTGTTGGGGAGCAGCCTGGGGATATAATCATAGAAGATGCTGCAAGTACTCCGGCGAAAGTGACGCTGCATGCACCGGAATCCGTCATCAATCTGGCGGCAAAGGCTGTTGTTCAGATTAATTATAATGAGGTAAACGGTGATACGACGCTGCATAAAGATATTATGATCTATGATCACAATGGTGATCCGATCGAACTGAACTCAGATACCTATCTGGAAGACGCTTCTGTGGATGTTAAGATCACAACCAGTCATATTAAATCAGTTCCTCTTTATATAGAGGCGACCGGAATTCCTGCAACTGGATATGAACTTTCAGATATTACGTATTCAAAGAGCACCGTTTCTCTTAGAGGAAGCGAGGCGAGCCTGAATGCGATCACGGACATTGTTCTTCCTCCGGGGCTGCTAAATGTCCAGTCTGCAAAAGAGGATGTTTCTGTCACAGTTAATATAGAAGATTATCTTCCGCAGGGAGTGACGATCTATGGCGACACAGGTACACTTACGATCACCGCGACGATCATTCAGACAGAAACAGAAACAGAAGAAACAACAACAGAAGAAGAAACAACAAACGAGGGATAAAACATGAAAATTTTAGTGACCGGCGGAACCGGATATATTGGAAGCCATACAGTGTTGGAACTTTTAGAGGCAGGTATGGAAGTAGCAGTGGTGGATAACCTTTGCAATTCTTCTGAAGAGTCTTTAAAACGAATTGAACAGATCACAGGAAAGAAAGCAAGCTTTTATCCGGTTGATATCAGGGATGAAGATGGAATGCGCGATGTATTCTTAAAGGAGAAGCCATTTGCTGTAATTCATTTTGCAGGACTGAAAGCTGTAGGGGAATCTGTTGAGATCCCGCTGAAGTATTATGACAATAATATTGGAGGAACGCTGACGCTTCTTCATATAATGAAAGAAGTCGGATGCAAGAATATTGTGTTCTCATCATCCGCTACTGTTTACGGCAATCCTCAAAGCGTTCCGATCCGAGAGAATTTCCCGACAAGTGCAACCAATCCTTATGGACGCACAAAACTCATGATCGAGAACATCCTGCGCGATCTGTACCGCTCTGATGATTCCTGGAACATCATTCTGCTTCGTTATTTCAATCCGATCGGAGCTCATGAAAGCGGTATGATCGGTGAAGACCCGGCGGGAATTCCGAATAACCTTCTTCCATATGTAGCAAAGGTTGCTGTTGGAAAACTGGAGAAGATCAACGTGTTTGGAAATGACTATAATACTCCGGATGGTACAGGCGTTCGCGACTATATCCACGTTGTCGATCTTGCGAAAGGACATATTAAAGCGATTGAAAAGATCGCACAGACAGATGCGCTTGGCCTTAAGGTTTATAATCTTGGTACCGGAAACGGATACAGTGTATTGGATATCATTGCTGCATTCGGTAAAGCCTGCGGAAAGGATCTTCCATATGTGATCGGACCGCGCCGTGCCGGCGATATCGATATGTGCTATGCTGATCCGTCACTTGCAAAAGAAGAACTTGGCTGGAGCGCAGAGTACGACCTTGACAGAATGTGCACTGATACTTGGAGATGGCAGAGCCAGAACCCGGACGG